>CAZPFZ010000177.1:0-3692 GCA_964585955.1 uncultured Acidiphilium sp. | reverse complement strand
ATGATATAAAGTAAAAATTTTTTTAAAATTGATTTAAAAGAGGTGAATTGGAATGATTAAAATTGAAAATTTAACTAAAGAATTCAAAAAACCAATTCGTGAAGAAGGTGTTTTAGGAATGTTTAAAACGCTTTTTTCAAGAAAATATGAAACAAAAGTAGCAGTTGATAATGTATCATTTGAAATAAATAATGGTGAAATTGTTGGCTATATTGGTTCAAATGGGGCAGGGAAATCAACATCTATTAAAATGATTTGTGGTATATTAACACCAACAAAAGGAAAAGTATTAATTGATGGAATTGAACCATATAAAAAAAGAAGACAAGTTGCACAAAAAATAGGTGTAGTCTTTGGGCAAAAAACACAATTATGGTGGGATATTCCTTTAATCGAATCATTTAAAGTTTTAAAAGAAATATATCAAGTAACAGACGAAGATTATAAAGAAAGAATGGAATTCTTAACTGAAATATTAGGGATCAAAGATTTCTTAAATCAACCTGTTAGAACCTTATCATTAGGACAAAGAATGAGAGCTGATCTTGCGGCGGCGTGGTTACATAATCCCGAAATTCTTTTCTTAGATGAACCCACTATAGGGTTAGATGTCTTAGTAAAAGAAAAAATCAGAGATGCAATCAAAATGATGAATGCAAAATACCACACAACAGTAATTTTAACGACGCATGATATGAAAGATATTGAAAATTTATGTACAAGAGTTATAATGATTGAAGAAGGAAAAATAATCTATGATGGTTCATTAACGGAAATAAAACATAAATTTGGTGATTTAAGAACAATTACAATAACATTAAAAAACGAAGTAGATTTAAACAAATTAAATACTTTTGATGGTTTTGTAGAATACCAAAAAAGAGAAAACAACATTATTATAAAATTTAATGCAGAAAATATAAATGTTGAAAAAGTTGTAGATTATGCATTTCATACCTTGCATGCTCAAGATATGAAAATATCAGAAATTGGTGTTGAAGATGTTGTAAAAAATATCTTAAAAGAACAAGAAAAAAGGAAGTAAATAAAATGTTTAAAAGATATAAACCTTTCTTTAGAGCTGGCGCATTAGATATGCTAGCATATAAATTTACTTTATTTACTTGGCTTTTTGTATCTGCATTGCAAATATTATGTATAATTTTCTTATGGGTTGCTGTTTATAAAAACTCAAGTGATGGAATTAATTCAGTAATTAATGGATTTACATTTAAAGAAATGATTGCTTATTTAGTAATGATTAATATTTTTAATTATGTTGCATTTGATGATACAACATTATTTATAATTAATGATGAAATCAAGGATGGGACAATCGCAATGTCATTCACAAAGCCAATATCATATAGAATTCGGTTATTGATTCAAAATTTAGGTTGTATTTGTGTTCGATTTATTATTCTCGGTATTCCTTGTTTTATAATTTCTTATGTTGTATTTGGGATTTTCGGATTTATTAAATTTACAACTGTTTGGGCTTTTTTACTATATTTATTATTCTTTTTTATTTCTGCAATATTAGCCGCATTAATTAGTGATTGTATAAATTATATTTTCGGGGTTTTATGTTTTTATACTTCATCTGGCTGGGGCTTAAATCAAATAAAAGCAGTAATAGTTTCTTTTTTATCGGGAAGTTTACTTCCAATTTCATTTTTTCCAGGCATATTTAAAAATATCGTAAATTTACTACCTTTTGCAGGAATGTCACAAAATCCGACATTAATATTGTTAATGAAAATTGATTACTTAGAATGTTTAAAAATAATCGGGCTTAGTTTATTTTGGTATATAATGTTAGAAATATTTGCAAGTCTATTATTTAATCATGCTAGTAAGAAAATAACAGTACAAGGGGGTTGATTATATGAGATATATTCATTTATATTTTACATGTTTAAAAAGATCAATCATATCAAGATTAGAGTATAAAAAAGATACATTCATTGCTTTATTTTCATTTTTTATTTCTCATGTCGCCACAATTCTTTCAATTTATTTTATTATAAAATCAATTCCTAGTTTAAATGGATGGAAAATGGAAGAATTAGGTTTTTTATATGGATTTTCAATGATGCCAATTGCTATCGATCATTTGTTTACAGATGAATTATGGAATGTCGCATATTATAGAATAAAAAATGGAGATTTAGATCGTAATTTCTTAAGACCTGTACCAGTACTATTTCAAGTGCTTGCGGAAACATTTCAACCAGAAGGATTTGGTGAATTAATTGTTGGTATAATAATGCTTTCAATTTGTGGAATAAAATTAAATATAAATTGGTCATTTGGCTATATATTACTATTAATAATTGCAACAATTTTTGGAGCACTAATTATTACATCATTTAAAATAATAATAGCTTCAATTGCGTTTGTTGTAAAAAGTTCAGGAGCACTTCTTCAAATCATCTATAATTTTATTGATTATACACATTATCCAGTTGGAATATACCCAAAAGTATTAAGATTTTTATTAAGCTTCATTATACCATTTGCATTAATAATATCAATGCCAGTTCAAACAGTTTTATTTAATGATTATTCGCCATATTTATTAAGTTTATTAATAATTGGAATTAGCATTTTATTGTTAACAATTGCAATCATAATTTGGAATTTCTTTGAAAGAAAATATGAATCAACAGGAAGTTAACAAATATTGATAAAAATTTTTCAAGAACTAGATAAAAATATGAAATTAAAATATGGAATAATATTTTCAAGATATTAAAATCATTTTGTCGTTTGAAATCATAAAGAACACACAACATATGAATTACCAGAAGGTCACATTGAAGATGAAAACCATTTTCGATTTGGCTAAAAGAGAAATAACAGAAGAAGATAAAATTAAGCGAAAAAAGAAAAATATTTAAAGAAGCATTATAAAACTTAATATCCCTTAAGAATCATTCTTAAGGGATATATTTTTTATATGTGGATATTTTAAAGCATAACCTTCTTTATTTATTTGATATGTTCTAGCAATTGATAAAGAATTTTTTGGGACATTTTCATAAATTGTTGATCCCGCCGCAATCAAAGCATTATCTTCAATTACTATTGGCGCAATCATATTAGTATTACAACCAATAAAAACATTATCGCCTATTTTTGTTTGATATTTATTTTTACCATCATAGTTTACAGTAATACTACCACATCCAATATTGACATTTTTTCCAATGATGCTATCCCCACAATAACTTAAATGTGATGCTTTAGTATTATCATCAATTGTTGTAGCCTTTAACTCAACAAAATTACCAATTCTTATATTATTATTTAAAATATTATTCATTCTTAAATGTGCGAAGGGACCAATTTTACAATTATCACCAATGATAGAGTCATATATAAGCGAATGTTTAATAATACTATTTTTACCTATAATGACATTATGTAGTTCAGAATTAGGGCCAATGATAACATTTTCTTTAATAATAGATTTTCCAGTTATATATGTATTTGGATAAATGATTGTCCCTTTATGAATTTGGACATCATTTGAAATAGTAATCGTTTCAGGATTAAGAAGACAAACACCATTTAACATATGTGATTTATTTGTTTCCATCCGCAAATAATTTTCAACCATTGATAAATCATAAAAAGTATTAATGCCATAACATAAAAATGCGTCATTAGTATGATATGTATTTATA
>CAZPFZ010000176.1:0-3694 GCA_964585955.1 uncultured Acidiphilium sp. | reverse complement strand
GCTACAACTTAAGCAAAGAATAAATGAATATAAATATAATTTTGAAATATTAAAATCGGCTTTTTTTGCCGAACAAGTTTTTCAAACACAATTTAATGCACCGTATTTGTTTGCCAGGGTAAACAAAAAAAGTTGCATTTTTGACAAAGAACTATTATTAAAAAAAGGCGTGTGTGTAACTTCGGGGCAAGCCTTCGGGGCGGAAGGCTTTGTAAGATTATCCTGCCTTGCAAAGAGGCAAGATTGTAATTTAGCTGCCCAAAGAATAAACGACTATTTGGCTGAATATTTATAATGTTTTGTTGGACGGTTGTATAATAAAATATTTAAACGAGGTTGCTAATTTTTGAGTTTTGTTACTAATGAATAAAATTTCGATAAAAAAATTGACAAAAGATGTCTCTTGTGCTACTATATTTAAGAAGTTATTGAGCAATTCCGCCCGATATGTTGACTAACTTAAAAAACGGAAGAGTTTGATAAAAAAAATGATTTTTTATTTTTATTCGGTGAATTAAGAATGAGTGAAAGCAAAACCTCACAAAAATTGGAAAAGAAGGATAAAACCAATAAAAAACAAAAGGTAAAATTTGGTGACAGGCGTGATGGCAAAAGGATAAGAAATACCGATGCCATGCACGTGTTTATGCCTTATTTATTGCCCAAAAGATGTGATAACGAAGCGTGTTTAAACGATTTTATTGATGTGAAGAATGCAGAGGCGTTCGTTGCCGAAAAAAATGCGCAAAATCCGTCGTTTAAGTATACGGTTTTTCACTTGGTTGTTGCGGCTATTGCAAAAACAATTTATTTAAGACCAAAACTAAATTATTTTTATCAAGGGCATAGGCTGTATGAGCGCAACGAAATATCGTTTGCGTTTGTGGTTAAAAGAACTTTTGAAGATAAAAGTCAAGAAGTTCTTGCAATTGTAAAAGTTGATCCCGAAAGCGAGGTTTCTCCGTTAGAACAAATTCATTCTAAAGTTGAAAAAATCGTTACAAGCGTAAGAAAAAAAGACGCCAACGACGGGGCAACCGACATAATGGATATGATTAAAAAAATGCCGAGGTTTGCAATCAAGGCGTTTGTGGGAATAATAAACTTTCTCGATTACCATGGGTGGTTGCCGCGTGGTTTTGTCAATGTAGATCCCTATCATTGTTCGATGTTTTTATCCAACCTTGGCAGTATAAAATCTACGGCAAGCTATCATCACTTAGCAAATTGGGGAACGAATTCGCTATTTATGCTTATAGGCGAAATGAAAAACCGTCCCGGTTGCGATCAAGAAGGCAATTTGTCTATACGTAAAAAATTGCCCATAAGTCTTACGGTGGACGAGCGTATTGCCGATGGTTTTTATTTTGCAAAGAGTGTAAAAATATTAAAGTATTTATTGGAAAATCCCGAATTGTTAGAAAAACCTTTTTGCGAGCCTATTCAAATAGATTTATAAAAATTGAGCTAAATAAGGGCTTAGCCCTTTTAATATTTTGGTTAATCACGGTAGCAAAAATAAGGCTATAAGTCGATTAACAGGGAGTAATATAAAAAATGACTAAAATTTTATCTAATGCTTGTCCTTGGTTTACAAGCTATGGTAATTGCAAACACAACTTACAATATCCTGAAAATTCTATAAGCGATAGGGTGTTGCAAACAGCCGACGAAGTGCCCAATAACACAGCTTTGTCGTACATGGGCAGAAAAATCAGTTATGCGCAATTAAAGGCAAATATTTTAAAAACGGCAAACGCATATTATGCTCTCGGCGTGCGTGAGGGCGATAAAGTTACCGTTTGCTTGCCAAATGTACCGCAAGCGGTTTATTCGCTGTATGCTTTAAACTATATAGGTGCAATCGCAAGTATGATTCACCCATTGTCAGCAGAGGGAGAAATAGTATTTTTCCTTAACACGGCTGAAAGCAAATACTGCATAACCTTAGACCAATTTGAGAAAAAATTTAAAAATATTTTTAGTCAAACCTCGGTAGAAAAGCTTATCATTGGCGGAGCCGAAGACGAAATCTCACCTATTAAAAAGTTGGCCTATAAGTTGTTTATCAAAACAAAAGAACAAAAAGCAGTAAAAACGGGCGACCATATTGTTTTATGGAAAGACTTTTTAAAAGACGGAAAATCCACCCAAGCACCCGCCGCACACAAAAAGGCTAACGATGCCGCAGTAATACTCTTTTCGGGCGGTACCACCGGCGTTACAAAGGGTATAGAACTTTCTAACCTAAATTTTAACGCACTTGCTTACCAAACAGCCGAAATGGCTTGTTTCCAGGTTCGCGGATCAAAAATGCTTGCCGCCATGCCTGTATTCCACGGCTTTGGCTTGGGTGTTTGCATTCATACCATGATGGTAGCCGGCGGCGAATCCATATTGGTACCTCGCTTTAACGTGAAATCGTATGCACAACTTATAAAAGATAACAGACCTAACTTTATTGCGGGTGTGCCCACTTTATTTGAAGCTTTAACAAGAAATCCTTATTTAGACGGCGTTGATTTAAGTTGTTTAAAAGGCGTATTTTCGGGCGGCGACTCACTTTCTATCGAGCTTAAAAAGAAATTTGATAAATTTTTGGCAGACCATAACTGTTCAGTTCGCGTGCGCGAAGGTTACGGTACTACCGAATGTGTTACGGCAAGTTGTTTAACCCCGTTCGATAGAGAAAAAGAAGGTTCCATAGGTGTTCCTTACCCCGATACATATTATACCATTTGCAAACCGGGGACAACCGAAGTTTGCGATTATAACGAAGATGGTGAAATTTGCTTAAGCGGACCCTCTGTTATGTTGGGATATTTAAATAATCCCGAAGAAAATGCAAACACGCTTAAACAACATGCCGACGGCAGAGTTTGGTTGCATACGGGCGACCTCGGCCATATGGACGAAGACGGGTTTATTTTCTTTAAGCAGCGCATTAAACGTATGATTATAACAAGCGGATATAATGTTTATCCCTCTCAGTTAGAAAACATTATCGACGGACACGAAGCAGTAGAAATGAGTTGTGTTATAGGCGTTAAAGATCCCTACAAAATGCAAAAGGTAAAAGCTTTTGTCGTTTTAAAAGCAGGTTATAGCGAAAGCGAGCAGCTCAACGCCGATATTATGGAATACTGCAAAAAGCACATTGCAAAGTATGCAATGCCTTACGAAATAGAATTCCGCAAGGAATTGCCCAAAACGTTAGTCGGCAAAGTGGCTTACACCATTTTAGAAAAAGAAGAACAAGCAAAGCAAGAAAAACAAGAAGCTTAAAATGGCAATAATAAAGGCATATTTTAAGTAAATTTTCAGAAAAATTATAAAAAAACTAAAATGCTATAGCATTTTTTTCCCCCTGCCACCGAAGGTGTTGGCAGGGGGGGAGATAAGGGGGAAGAGGTTATTTGCTACATTAACAATAAAAAGCGATTAATGCAAAAAAACAAATAATAGCCCAAAGAAAAAAGATTAGGAGAATTCCAATGAATAAACTAAAAATGATGTCGATGAGCAACGAGCAAGATTAATTTAAAAATTTATTTGTAAATTGAGGGGGGGTAATATGGTCGATATCATTAACAATACAAGTAAATTGCTTGGCGATGACTTAAAAAAAGAAATAAAAACAGGAAGTCGTTTGCGAATCGCGGCATCCTGTTTTTCAATTTACGCTTACGATGCT
>CAZPFZ010000175.1:0-3713 GCA_964585955.1 uncultured Acidiphilium sp. | reverse complement strand
AGCGTGTGTTGATAAAAATAAAGATGACAATAAATTTAATCCAACACCTATTTCAACTGTTTTAACAACATATATGAATAATCAAGATTTACAAATTGAAGGTGTTGTATATGGTGTTATTAAAAATGGTTTTTACATTTCTGATTCAAATGAATGTGGAATCTTTGTTATTATGGGAGACAATTGGAATAAAAATGTTGCAATTGGCGATAAAGTTCAATTAACTGGGCAATTTAGCATTTCAAACAATTATCGACAAGTTAAAAATGTTACAAGTAGTGTAGTTGTATCTTCTAATAACCCAATAACTTTAACTGCATCTGAATTAACAATTGATGAAATTAATACATTAAATTATACAAATAAAACTGGTTCATATGCTAAATTAATTACTGTAACTGGAACAATTGAAAAAAATTTATCAGGTGTATTAATGATTAAAGATGATGAAGGAAAAACAGTTTTAGTTTATGATCAATCAAATGAATTAGTAAATAGTAATTTATCAAAACGTGTAAAAATCACTGTTGTTTCACATAGATATGATAGTGTTGCTGCATGTTGGATTGTTTCTTTTGCAGGAACATCAACAGATATTGTTAATGCTGAATTAACATTTGAAACTCTTGTTGAAATGGTTAAACAACATCTTGATAGTGTTGTTCCAACAGAATTCTTTGGAAATTTAGAATTACCAACAGAACATTCAATATTTAAAGAATTAACATATTCATGGGAAGTAGAAGAAAATGAATATGTAAAAATTGAAAACTCAAAAGTAAAAATTAAATTAGATAATGCTGATCACAAACTTAAATTCTATGTTAATGTTAATTATGGAACAGAAACGACAAAATTAACTTATGAATTAACTTCAAAAGCAATAGTTCATCAATCAATTAGTAGTTTACTTGCAAATAAACCATTAGTTAATATGAGCACAGTTTGTACTTCTGGTGTCGTTGTTGCAATTTCACGTAATCAAAGTACATCACTTCGTTCATTCGTATTACAAGATAAAACAACTTTAGAAACAGTAGTAGTTGATTTCACTAATAAAGAAAGTGCTGCTATTCCTAATACAAGTGATGAATTTAAAAATGTAAAAATGGGCGATGAAATTAAAATTACAGGTTTATTTGATAATGGTGATAGATGTTCAATTGAACAAGTAAGTTCTTTAGAAGTTTTATCAACAGGTAATAATGTTACACATGATTTTGATAATGCATTTGAATTATCAAATGAAGAAAGTTATAATGAATTAGGACAAAATTATAAATCATATGTTGGAAAACTAATTAAAGTAACTAACCCATTCTTAAATTATTCAACCTCAAGTACTCCAGCAGATACTAACTGGGTACGTTTTGGATGGAATAAATCAAGTGGAAATACTGGATTTGGTGTTTCTGGTGATACTCACGTGTTTGCATTCTTAATTGCTGCACAAAATGAATCATTAGGAAGTGATTCTTGGCATACAAATTACGAAATTCCATTTATCAATAATCCTGATGGTGCAAAACAATTTAGAGTTACTTATTATGTATATCCAGTATATTTTGAAGATTCTACTTATTTCCAATTTATTATTCCAAGCTTTGAATGTATTGAAGTGGTTGGTTCTGAAAAAATTAATCTTGATTTAGCTGAATCAATTCCAACATATGTTGATAAAGCAAAAACTGATTCAATTGAACTTCCAACTACACATAAAAATGCTGGTGCTGTTACATGGACTTCATCAAATGAAAATGCTATTTCTTCTACAGGTGTTGTAGGAAATGTTACAAAAGCTACTAATGTAGTTTTAACAGCTAAATATTATCTTGATAATATAGAACAAACTGTTGAATTTAAAGTTGCAGTAGTTCCAAGTGAATCTCAAACAGTATCAGAAGTATTAGAAAACACAGAAGATACATTTGTTAAATTTACTGGAATCGTTGTAAGTTTCGTTTCAGATGGAAATACTCAAGAAAGCAGAAATGGTGTTTTAGTTCTTGACCCTGAAAATGGTAAAACAGTATTATTAACTAATTTAACTGCAATCAGTAGTAAAACAATTGGTAAATATACTGATCAATCTGGAAAATTAATTAAAATTGGTGATGAAATTACAGCTTTAGGTAAATATAGTTTATCTTCAGGCGCAATCGCAAGTGGACCTGAACAATCAGGACGTAATTCAGTTGAATTATCATCAGATTCTATTCTTACTGTTGATGTTGAAAATGTTGAATTCAATTATCATTTAGAAAATGCAATTGAAATTAAAAACCACACTGAACTTACAGAATTCACTAAAAATCTTAAATATGGTACAGTATTAAAAATAGTAGGAACAAAAGATAATCCAATTTATATTGGTGGATCATCATCATCAATGCCATTTAATATTAAAGTGTTCTATACTGCTGATGGTAAACCAATAAAAAATAATAATAATACAAAATATGAAGGTCAAACTTACTCATTAAAATCTGATGTTATTGGATATACTTTAGGCGATAATTGGTATCAAGATGTATTTGGTATTACTGAAGCATTCGTTGCACCAAATTCATCAAATTCTGGTATAGCTGTTTATGGTGAAATTTATGTTGCTGTTGCTTATAGAACAAGTACTTATTATCAAATGTGTGCTATAAACGTTGATGCTTGGAATGTTAAACGCGAAGGTGATTTAGATGATGTTAAAAAACTTTTTTCTGAAGTTATTCCAACTGAAATTGAAGGCGGAAAACAAGATTTTGTTTTACCTGCAAAAACATTATTTACAGAAGGAACAATAACATGGGTTTCATCTGATTCAACTGTATTTGATATTTCTACAATGACTGCATATGCAGCATCTAAAAATAAAGATGTTAACTTAAATGCTACATTTATTTTAAATGGTGAAGAACAAACAGTATCTGTAAAAATGATTGTTAAAGGAACTTCTCAAACTCTTGAAGTTGAACAAATTTCAACTTTATTATCAACAGGATTAAATAATACATTTAAGAAAACAGAAGGTATTGTTGTTAATTATCATAGTGATGGTAATCCTAATGGAGTTTTAAGAGGAATTATTTTAATGGACCCAGAAACTAAAGAATTATTATTAGTTGATGGAATTCAATCATTACTTCCAGATAAGGAAACATTTAGCCATGGTAATTATTATGCAACTGATGGAACAAAATTATCACTTGGCGATATGATTGAATTAACTGGTAATTTTGTAATTGATGGTACTCGTAAATCACTTGTTGTAACCGCTGATGATTCAGAAGTAATTATAAAATCTAAAAATAATACAATAACATGGGGTGATCCAACAGTTACTATTTCAAATAATACTGAAATGACAACCTTTGCAAGCAATTTACAAGTTGGCGTTTTAGTTAAATTTGTAGGTACTGCTGATAATCCATTCTGTTTTGGTGGTTCATCATCTACTGCATCATCAATCAATTATAAATTCTTTTATAATGCAGATGCTACTAAAAATGATGAAGTAAAATATACAGTTGTACATGGTTCAACAAGTAAAGAATTAACATTCTCATTTAAAGGACAAGTAAATGTTCCTACATTAGGTGATAATTGGTGGGATACATATTTTGGTTTACCAGCAGGTTTTGTTGGCCCTACTAATAAAATTCCACCATATAAATATTCTGGAACTATTTATGCTGTTATTTCTGCTGTAACTACAACAT
>CAZPFZ010000174.1:0-3742 GCA_964585955.1 uncultured Acidiphilium sp. | reverse complement strand
TAATCTTATTGTTAAATTATTTTCGCTACCAAAACTGCAAAGATGAAAAACTAAGTTGGCAAACGTTTGCTCGGTTGTACCCATTAATATTAATTCTTTATTGGTATGCTCAATATCAAAATTGTCGTATCTGTCATTTCTAACCGCCCTTGCGGTGTGTTGCAATAGGTTCGTGTTTGATTCGTTTCGCCAATCGAATATTACTCTGTTTTCGTCTATTTCAAAGGGGGCGGAATCTATACTTGAATATACCACGCACAAATCCCACTTTGCAAAAAGTTCTACGTTTTTGGGTTTTTTAGCTAAATCGTTATCGAATACAATATTGCAATCGGCATCTTCGAACCAACCGACGAAATGATTATATTCGGGATAAGTAGTATACTGCGGGTTTGATATTGTAGTGGCGGTTTCTATAGTGTAAACAGTCGGGTAATTACCACCTTCTAACATAACGCCGCCGTTTAAGTTATATTTGACGGTATATTCGATTGCTTGCCATTTTGCAAAAAGTTCTACTTGGCGAGTTTGCGATACACCTTCAAAATTTGTATCGTTAAAAATTGTAAGTTCGCTAACTAAAGTTTCAAAGGAACTTTCTTTATACCAACCTAAAAAGTCATAGCCGCCGCGCGCGATTTCGGGCATTTGCACACCGAGAGCACTATCGTATTCCACCTTTCTGTTGCTTAAAGTGATATCTTTGCAACCACTGTTAAACTTAATTATAATAAGGTTTTTGGACCATTTTGCATATAAATTTAAGTCATCGGTGACTTTATCGGTATAAAAATCGTAAACAAAGTTTAAATCGGAATCTTTAAACCAACCGCCGAATTCGTAACCTGCTTTTGCACACTTAGGTTCTGTTGCGTAGCCGTTATATTCAACTTGCATTTCGGCTTTGCCGTCTACCGTGCCACCGTTTGCATAAAATCTAACGGTATATTTCTTTGGCGCCCACTTTGCATACACGGTTGTATCTTGAGTGATTTTTTTATTGAAATCAAATTGCTCAAGCATTTGCTCATCTGAATAAAAGCCGACAAAATCGTAATTTTCAGCCGAAAGGTTTGTGGGCTCCTTTATTGTTGTGTTATAATCTATTTTGAAAGAATCGATTGCCGCTTGCGATGCTAAGAGCGTTGCGCCGTTTTTATCTAAACAAACAAAGGTTATAAGCGGTTTATATTCTTCCCACTTGGCGTAAATTGTGGTATCTTTTACTATGGGCGTTGCAAAATCAAACTTTTGAGTTAAGTAGGCATCGCTATACCAACCGAGGAAGGTGTATCCTTCCCAAACGGGATCTTGCGGTTTATACCTAAGCAATAAATTACCGTGAACAATATTAGGAATACGGTTAACACTTTCACCATTGTTGGGATTAACCGAAAGAGTGTATCTTTGAATAACCCTAACTTTTACCGTTTTGCGCACGCTGCCGGCGGTGAGCACAAGGTCTATTGTTGTATCGTTGGGCACACCTGCACCTATTTGCAACTGCAAACCTTCGCTGTTTAAAATTTTAGCGTCGGTTTCGTCCATTTTTGTGCTTATGCTTGCATCCTTAGTGTAGCCATAAGCTTGTTCGGGAAACACACCGAAAGAAATATCGTTAAGCGTGCCGGCGTATACTTCAAACTCGCCGTTTTCTTCGCTATTACCGTTGATTTTTACGTTTTGAATACTTTCCGGTGTAATAAGTTTAGGTAAACCTGCGGCTTCCATAAGCGAATTATAACTATCAACGCCGTATTTCATAAAATAGCCCTGAAGCTGTTGCGCTCTACTGCCTGTTTGTTCTTTGCCGTTTTCGTCCGTCCAAGTATAATCGTTTCGGCTATCCAACGAAGAATCTATTAAATTCCAAATAGGAATAAGCGAGCCTGTATCTTTTATGCCCATTAGCGAAGCGTGGTCGGTAAGGGATTTTTCCCACTCTGCATAGTTTTTACCTATATCCTCATCGGAAAGCATCCCAAAGCTTGCGCCACCTATAACTTCGAGCGTGTTTTTAACGTCAATATGTTCACTCTCGGCTTTCTGTTTGTAGCCACCTTCTACATTGACCTTAGTTTTTCCTGCCAAGTAACGCACTTCGGTTGAAACTTTTGTCGATATATCTTGATAGCTCTTTTCACTTTCGCTTGTATATAAATAATATGAATTTATTTTTCCGCCCATTATCGCACTTGTTATAAAATGCGTGCCGTATTTGCTAAATAATTCGGCAGGCGCCATATCGGAATATAAATCCTTTTTAAAACCTTCGCTTAAAATGCCTTTATATGTATCCATATCCGACTGCATTACTATATAAAAACTTTGATTGTTTATAGAAATGCAATGGAAAAATTTAGATTTTGCGTTTTCATATCCGCCAGTATAAGCTACTTTTACAGCAACACTTCCGCCAACGCGCTTTCCGCCCCAAGAAACGTTTACGTTTGCCTTTGCATTCCAATCCTGCATAAAGGTTTCCATGTCCGACGATGCAGTTTCGGTTATGAAAGAGTTCTTGGCATCCACCTTTAAAAGGCGCTGCTGCATAAGTTGGTCGTTATTAAAAATAGTAAAACTTGTTTTTACGTATTGATCGCTAAATACCGAAGAATTGATTACGTCGAAGCCATAGCCCAAAAAGGATTCTTTTTTGGTTAGCTCGTCAAACTGACCGTAGTAACCCTTTGATACGCTTGCACCTTCTTGAATTTCAGCTAAATATTCACTTGAGTACGACGAAGTGTTATATAATACTCCGTCGCCGTTTGCCTTAACCCTAAAAACGTGTTCTCCGTCCTTCACGGCGGAAAGCGGATAAACATTAGTGTCGCTAAAATATTCCGCACCGTCTATGTTGACCGTGTATTTAGTAGCATATTCTACCGGATTCCAACAAAGCGAACCGTTTTCGATACGCAGCATTTGCGGGGGCTCAAGCGTTTTTGTAATAGTAGTTAACCCACCTACACCGCCACCCGAACAAGCTAACGCGCAAATCGAGCAACAAGCAACTAAGACAGTAAGTAAAATTTTTATGACCTTTCTCCTCATAAGCCATAATCCTCCTCTGTTTTTTAGTCAAATACAGTCAAAAAAGCATGACTATACTCAAACCTTTCTCTATATAAAAATCTTACAGTTGTAAGATAGCCTCATTATACTTTTACAGTTGTAAATTGTCAAGTCTTTTTCTTACAGTTGTAAGATAATAAAGAAAAACTTTAACAAAGTTGGTCGCATAGCAAAAACTTGCTCTACGGCAACGGCTTGCGACCAACGGGAGAAAGACTATGGAAAAAGTATTTGCCGAAAGATTAAAAGAGTTGCGCTACGAAAAAGGCTTAAACCAAGTGGAGCTTGCAAAACAATTAGGCGTTAGTAACGGAGTTATTAGTTTATGGGAAAACGGTTTAAGGGAACCGGGAATGTATTCGCTTATACAAATAGCGCGCTTTTTTGATGTTTCTATAGATTACCTTGTGGGGCTTGCCGGCTAACAGCACCGAATTTTAATAGATTTTTATTTGTATTTAGTAAAAAAGTCGGGCTATAAGTCGATTATCGCACGTTTTGAATACTTTTTAAAAATTAAAAAACTCTCACAAACTGCCAAAGGCAGCTTTTTTTTATTTTACGTTTTTTTAAAATCTTTTCTAATTGCTAAACGCTGTTTTTATTTTAAAAAAAATTTACAAAAACATAAAAAAACATTTTGTTTGCGTTTTTATTGCTTAAA
>CAZPFZ010000173.1:0-3789 GCA_964585955.1 uncultured Acidiphilium sp. | reverse complement strand
AGCATTAATTGCAATGTTGTTATGCACATTTCCGTCTTACGGTTTTCAAGTGTTGCTGGGCAAAGGTCCCGCACTTTGGATTGTAGATGATTTTAGCGTAACGCACAGAATATTTTTGTATATGGCGTTTATAATTCCCTTATGCATATATTTTTCCTTGAGGGAAAAAAGTTATTCCGAAAGACTTTTTGCAATGATCTTTTTATCTCTCGCGCTAATGATAACTTATTGTTCGCGTTTTAAATATACAAGTTTTTTAAAGCCATGGGAATGGCCATTGCATTTGTGCAACACGGCAATGTTTATAATTCCGCTATGTTTAATATTCAAAATGAAAAGGTTGTTTTATTTTACCTATTTCATAAACGTAATGGGTGCATTTTTGGCAATGATAATGCCCACCTATGGCGAAGCGAATATAACATCGTGGGAGGTAGTAAATTTTTGGATAAACCACTATCCCGCATTTTTCATGCCGCTTTTACTTGTCTCGTTAAAAATATTCGATAGACCTAAAATAAGGCAATTTTACCATTCAATGGCGGCATTTTTCGTGTATTTTGTTTTAGTTTTGGTGCTAAATCCGTTATTTACTTCGATGGGGCACAGCGTAGATTATTTCTTTTTAAACAGTGATTTTATTCCCGAAAAATTAGGTAAGTGGGCTGAAGATATTTTTGCAATATCGGCAACGCTTAACATAGGCAATATCAAGCTTGTATTTTACCCCTTATACCAATTGCTGTTTTTTCTCGTATATGTGGGTATTGCTTTCGGAATTTGGTTTGTTTATGCGCAAATGTTCGTGTTGGCAGATAGTCATTACGATATGATGTTGCGCAAAAGAAAAATCAGGCAAGACAAAATCGCTCTTGCCGCAACGCTAAAAGGGAGGAGTATAGAACAACCTATGAATATGGACGCAGGAATAAAATTGCAACTTGACCATTTTTCAAAAAAATACGCCACAAGCAAAACTTATGCCGTAAAAGATGCCTGTTTAACTGTTAACGGCGGCGAAATTTTTGGTTTTTTGGGTCCCAACGGCGCAGGTAAGTCCACAATAATAAAAAGTATTGTAGGTATTCAGCCTATAACCGAGGGGAATATAGAAATATGCGGGTTCGATTGCTCTAAGCAACCCCGTCAAGCAAAAAGCATAGTAGGTTTTGTTCCCGATCATTACGCCCTTTACGAAAAACTCACGGGTAGGGAATATATAAACTATATAGCAGATATTTACGACGTAAGCAAAGCCGAGCGTGAAGAACGCATATCGCGCATGGTTTCACTATTTGAGCTTGAAGGTTCGTTTGATTGTTCCATGAAAACCTATTCTCACGGAATGAAGCAAAAAATAACCATAATGGCGGCTCTTGTACACAACCCCAAGCTCTGGATATTGGATGAGCCTTTAACAGGCTTAGATCCTAACAGCATATTCCAAGTAAAAGAGTGTATGCGCCGCCACGCCGAAGAAGGCAATATGGTATTTTTCTCCAGCCACATTATAGATGTAGTAGAACGTATTTGCGATAGAATAGCAATAATAAAAAAAGGGCATATTCTTTGTGTTAAGAGCATTAAAGAAATAGAAGAAATATGTCCGCTTGAAGAATTTTACATGAAAATGATAAATGACGACGATTTTGCCGCTAAAACTATGGGAGCAAAAACGTCGAGCTGTGTTGACTCGGAGGCATAGATTTGTAAATGAAACATTTGTATGCGCTCGTAATGATGCAGCTTAAAGATAAGCTCGATTTTAGTTTTACGGCGAGCACTCAAAAACTTATTTCAAAAATAGTTTTCACCTTGCTAAAATTCATAGCGGTGGCGGCTGTAACATATTTATTGTTCAGTGTTTTGCCCTTGCTTGTTTTTACGGGTGGCGTGCCAAAGGAACTTATGGTTTTTATATTCGGGGTAATCTTTTTTCTGTCGGTACTTTCTTGTACTATAGGATTAATGAAAAATCTTTACTTTGCCGATGATAATAAAGTGCTAATCACATTCCCGGTAAATGCAAACCTAATATTTTTATCGAGGCTTATAGTATTTTATATATTCGAACTAAAAAAGAGCGTTTTTTTAACAATACCCATATTTATTGCGTTCGGACTGGTTTCGTCTGTTAGCGCGATATATTATATTTGGCTCTTTATTGCCTTTATATTTATATCGGCTGTTCCCGTTTTGGTGGGTGCTCTTTTATCAATACCGGCAATGTTTGCGTATGCGTTTATAAAAAAACGCGCGTACTTGCAAGTAATTTTGTATATACTGTTTGTTGTAGCTTTTGTTTTTTGCGCGGTTAAGGTTATCGGTCTTATTCCGCCGGAAATAAATTTAATAGAACAACGCGGTACTATAGAACGTTATATTATGACGGGGCTTAACTGGTGTAACGATCATTTATATCCCGTAAATTTTATGGTCAGCATGCTTTGCGGTTATAAAATGTCGCTCAGCTACGATTTATTTGTATGGCAAGTCCCCGCATATTTTGGTATTTTATTGGGTATTATCGTAATTTTATGGGCAGTTAGCTTTGCTGTTTCTCGCCCGTTGTTTTTCTCAATGATGTCCAAAACGTTCGAGTTTGAAAAAATTCCGCCCAAGCACAGCAAGCCGGATATCAAGCATAAAAAGGTGTTTTCCTTTTTCAAAACGGAATTGTTCAGTTTAGCGCGTTCGGGGCAGGTAGGCACTTTTGTGGGCATGTATGTTGCCGTTCCTGTGCTTATTTTCTTGCTTAACAAGATATTTGCGTCCATGGATACAAGGTTGCAAGGCGTATATATGGTGTATTCTTTCAACCTGCTTATCATGCTTTTGCCTATGCTCGCGTCAAATGCGGTAATATCAACCCTTTACTCGCGTGACGGTAGGGCAGCTTATATAACAAAAACAATCCCCGTATCGCCGCAAATTCCGCTAATAATAAAACTTATCCCCATGGCGCTTGGTTCGGCAATATCGCTGGTAATAAGCATAATTATTTTTGCAAGTTTCGTATCACTTACAACAAAAGAACTTATATTTTTGTGTATAGGTATAGTAGGCATGCAATGGGGGCATATTTTATGGAGCGGTTTGCTCGATTTAATGAATCCTCAAAACGAGCAGTATGCCACGGTAGGCGAAATGCCCGATAACCCAAACGAAACAATTTCCACTATTATAGCCTTTATAGTAGCCGCTATTTATGCACTGTTTTCGTTTATACTTTTCCCCGAAGGTGTCACCGTCGCATGTTTAAAACTCGGCGTTATAGGCGTGGTATTTGTTGCAGTATTGGCGTATATGTACTTAACCAAAATAAAAGTTTATTATTACGAAAAGTAAAAAGGCGGATATGGTATGAGAAAATCAGTAGTTTTGGCGTTAATCGCCGTATATGTCGTATCCGTGTGTGTGGTAGGGTATTTCGGGCTCAACGTGCGTATACTTAATCCCACTGTTTACACCGAGAAAATAGTTATAAGCGGCGTACTTGTAAACGATACTTTTATAAAAGCCGATGAAGATGCCGACGGGAAATATATATATCTTTCTTATGCCGAAAAAATGAGCGTTAAGTTAAGATATACCGTTTATCCCGATAACGCAACCAATAAAGAGGTAATTTATTCTTACGAAAAATCCCCTTATTGGACGGTTTCTACCGACGGAATTATAGTTTTTAACGAAAATTCCCAAGGCACCGCGCTCACATTAAAAATAATGCCCAAGGACGGCAGTAACGTTTCGGACAAAATAACAATTTATATAGAGTAATAATTATTA
>CAZPFZ010000172.1:0-3823 GCA_964585955.1 uncultured Acidiphilium sp. | reverse complement strand
CCGTTAAAAAACTGTGCTATCACCCAAGAATAAGATCCAAACTGAGCAACAGTTCTATCGGCATTTAATCCGCTTTGCGTAACGCGTTTTATATTTTCGTCTAATTTTTTAATTTCCTCGTTTTCAAGCCCGTGTGCTTTTGTTATTTGCAACATTTCGAGCATTTGTGTTAGGCGTGATGCAAGATTTTCGTTTTCTTTACGTAAGGCCCCGTAACTTTGTGAAATCGGTTTGCGATAATGCCTTGTAAGCAATACGTCGAACGGCACAACAATTATAAAGAAAAGAGCCACAATTGGGCTACGGTACAACGTTATGCCAATGTTTACAATAAGAGATATTACAGTGGGAACAAATGAATAAAAAATCATTCTAAGATATTGATCCACACTTTCGGTATCACGCAAAAATTTTGATTGCAGTTTACCGCTCTCCATTTCGGTATGGTATGTTATTGATAGTCTTTGCAGTTTTCTTACGACAGTTTCTTTTATGCCTGCACCCGTATAGCGCAAAATATTATCGGTTATTTTTGCGTAAACCATGTGCGTGGGAATATTTTGAATAAGTGCAACAAGCATTATTATTGCATACAAAAGTATTTTCAGCATATCGGCACCGCCCTCTGCCGATATTTCGTCAATCGCGGCTGAAGAAATAATGGGAATTATGTAAACCGGCAGGTTTTTTATAACAAAAAAAACAAAAGATACCGCTATTGAGGGCATCTTATTTTTAAGCAATCCCATTACAACGCCTTTTCCGTTGCCGCCTTTTTTGGCACTATCACGAAAAACTCCGTCGTAATCGGGAATTTTATTAATATCCGCTATGTTTTTAGTTGCGGCGGATTTTTCTTTTGTGTTTTCTAAGTTTAATATTTGTTTATTTTTCATAAACCGCTAATTGCGTTCGGGAGACGCGCTTTTCCCGTTTGTTAATGCACTTTGGGCATATTCGAGCATTTGTTTAATAAGCTTATCGCTATATTCGTTTATAACAATTCTAAACCCTTGCGTTGTAGAGTATACGTGCCTGAATTCAAATGGATAAAACCTTACGCCAAAGTTTTTTGCGCAAAGCATGTCGGTGTAATTATCTCCGACAAAAAGCGACGCGTTAATATCGGCGTTAAAATCTTTACAAGCGTTTTCGAGTAGCAACGTACCGGGCTTGCGACACGCGCATATCGTACCCGTCTTGCTGTAATGCGGACAGTAATAAAAAGCATCTATATGAGCGCCGTTTTTTCTTAAAAGTCGGTCTATATGTTCGTTAACGGCATTCATCTGCTGTTCGGTATAAACTCCCTTGCCTATACCGCCCTGATTGGTTATTACTATAATTTTATATCCCACACGAATAAATTCGGCTATCATATTATCAACGCCTTTAATAAGCGTTACGTGTTCCTCTTTAAAATTGTAACCGATGCCGAATTTATTTATGGTGCCGTCACGATCTAAAAACAAGCATTTTTGCATAACAACTATTCCTTGTTTTTATCGTCAAGCGAATTTGAAGCATTTTGTTCGTTTTTATCGACAAAATCTATATTCTTTTCAACCACAAGCGGTTTATTTTCGTCAATTATCGCCTCAAACTGCATTATAACGCTTGCGCCTTCTAAACTATCTTCGGAATTATTTTCAAGGGGTATAGTCTTACCATCCACCACTGCATTTGTTTGAGTATTTGACAAATTATCGGTAGCATTGTTTTTAACTTCGCCTTCTTTTGCTGCCAAGCCATCGAATGTTTTTGCTTCCGTTGCCGCGTTTGAGTTTACCTTGTCTTTGTTTTCCACCGTTTGATTTTGCGTTTTTGCACTTGAAGCTTGTTCGGCTTTTGCAAGCTTGTTAAACTTTTTAATAGTGCCTATTTGTTGAATTATTATTAAAATTATACCTATTACAATGGTAAAATAATAGCTTATTATTCGCCAAGCGAGCATACCCCAAAAAAGCAAGCCCCCCGAAAGGTATTTTGCAAATATGGACCTGAATGAAAGTTCTGCACCGCCAGAATTGCCCGGAGTTGGAAGCATAGTAACAGATGTGTAACATATTACGCACAAAGCGAACATTTCACCCCAACCGACACTTGAATTTCCGCTCATTCTAACCGTAAAAAAGGCTATTGAATAAAGGGAAAGAAAGAACACGCACGAAAGCAAAAAACCTATAAACATACGCTTTTTGGATTTCTTTAAGAAATACTTAATGCATTCGACATATTCGATTATACTATCGGTGAGTTTATGCTTTAATTTATCGGGATTTTTAGTAAGGTGCAATGCTTTTGCGATTTTTACCACGAACGACGTGATTGCCTCGCCCACATTAGGCATAACGGTAAATACGAAAATAGCCACTGGAATAAAGGCATTAATCGCAAGGCCTATAACGCATAAAACAATTATTACGGTAGACGTACTGCCAAAACCGTATATGCATATTGTAACGAGCGCTATTATAACGTAGGCTATACGATCTATCGCATATGATACTATCGGCACGCCCGAAGCTATACCGACGGGTATGCCCTTTTTGCGCAAATAGTAAATTTCAAAAGGCTGACCGCCTGTAGAGAGCGGAGTTATGTTATCATAATACTTACACAGTATTGTTGCATTTAAACCAATTAAGGGCAAGTGTTTTTTAAGCGTTGATTTAAGTAAAACATAACGCTTTGCGCCTTGCGCCAAATACCCTATTACAAACATCGCTATGGCACCCACACCCCAATACCAATTATCCATAAAAGTGTTCCATACCGAAGATATATGGACGGGTGCGTCGTTACCGGCAAATTCCATAACGGCCGTGCCCAAAATAGCGACAAGGTTGACCGCAATAAAGAGCAACGCAAAGGTAAGTTTTTTGCTTGGCGACTGTGTTTTTAACGCTTTGTCGTCTACCACAGGGGCAATTTTTTCAAGTTCGGATTCCGATTGAAGCGCATCGTTTGAAATATCCATAGGCTGTTCTTGATTAAGCGAGGGAATATGCGCCGTTTCGTTATCTATTAAGTTTTGCTTTCTGCGTTTGCTCATGCCTACCTCCGACAAGCGTTTGGTTATTATTCGTTTAGCTATTATATGTTTTTGTTATGCTAAAAATACAAAAATCGTAAAGCACAAAAATATTTTTTCAGCTTTGCCTTGCGTTTTTTATTTTTTTAATCTTAGCAAAAATTTTATTTTACTTATTTTTACGCGGCAATCTGTTTTGCCACGCGATCTATTAAACTTATTCGCCCTGAACTTTAACGCTTATTTTTGCAACAACGCCGGGCATAAATTTAATTTCTATTGTGTAAACGCCCAAACTTTTAATGGGTTCCGGTAAAACAATCATCTTTTTTTCAATTTCGTAACCGAGTTGTGCAAGCGCATTGCATATTTCTTGCGAGGTTACGCTACCGAATATTTTACCCTTTTCTCCAGCTTTTACCTTACAGCAAACCACACTTTTATTAAGCTTTGCGGCAAGTTCGGTTAATCTTTTTACCTCTTGTTTATGATGAAATTCTTCGGCGTCTTTCTTTATTTTTAAACTGTTAATTTCAACAGCGGTCGCTTCTTTAGCGAGTCCTTTTTTTATAAGACAGTTTCGAGCGTAACCGTCGCTGACTTCATAAACTTCGCCTTTTTTACCCGTACCTTTTACGTCAGTTAAAAGTATTACTTTCATTATTGTTAACTCCTTTAATTTTTGTATAGTTTTGTATTTATCGTTAATTTTAAACCGTTTATAATCTACCTTTTTGCATAGTACCGCTTAAACATATATTGCCGACCGAGCGTCACTATTATAGATTC
>CAZPFZ010000171.1:0-3825 GCA_964585955.1 uncultured Acidiphilium sp. | reverse complement strand
TCACCTATAGCCGCACATTTTAATTTTTTAACCACATTTTTTAAGCCTAATGTTTAATTGTTTAATCCCCAATTTTTTAGAATTATAAAGCCCAATTTGTTATAAAAATTCAACTTTGCGGTTAAAAAAACTTAACCCGTTTGCTACAAAGTTCAGCCTAATTTTTCTATAAGGTTACAAGCAGATACGGCAGCAACGGCGCCGTCGGATATAGCAGTTGCAAGCTGACGAACTGTTTTTTTGCGGCAATCTCCCGCGACAAAAAAACCTTGAGTTTTTGTTGACATATCGTCGTTGGCAATAAAATATCCTTGAGCGTCTATCTCGGCAAATTGAGAAAAAATACCGTTATCGGGAACCTGTCCTATGGCAACGAACGCAGCGGGTACTTGCAAATAATTTTTTTCATCACCCTTAAAAGGGGTATATTCTATTTTTTCAAGTTTTTCGCCGCCGCAAAATGCGCTAACGCTTACGTTGGGAATAATGTTTATGTTGCTTGTTTCGCGCAACCTTTTTTCTAAAAGTTTATCGCCGAAAAATTTATCGAATAGGGTTAGAATATACACCTTGGAACATATTCCCGATAAACTTAATGCGTATTGCATTGCCGTGTTGCCGTCGCCTATTACGGCAACTTCTTTGCCCTTATAAAACGGCCCGTCGCACAGTGCGCAAAAATAAACACCTTTGCCTATAAGCTCGCTTTCGCCGCTAACATTAAGCAGTTTATGTTTTACACCTACCGCGGCAATAACCGTTTTGGAGTAAAATTCGCCGTATTCGGTAACAACGTGAAAGATATTATCGTTTTTTTCAACCTTAACCACGCGGTCATATTCGATTTCTGCGCCCCAATCGGTAATTTGATTGCAAAACGCGTCGGCAAAATCTGTGCCGGCAATTTCTTTTACGGTGGGAAAATTTTCTACTTTTGGCGAATTTGCTATTTGACCACCCATAGCCTCGCCTTCTATAACCAAAACCTTTTTTCCGCCACGCAAAGCGTACAAAGCGGCATTCATTCCGGCGGCACCGCCACCGATTACAATTACGTCGTACATACTATATTCCTTTTTAAACCCTTAGTTAAGTTAAAAAATTAAATAATTTTAATGTCTGCGTAAGGCTTGATCATAATATTTACGTATTTCACCCTCGCCGCGGTAAACATCGTAAGCACCGTTAGCGGGAACAACCAAAGTGGGCGCATTAGAAATGCCGTAAGAGTTAACAAGCTCAACGTTTTCGTAACAATCAACAACATCGTAATTAACGCCGCCTTTATCGAAAATTGCTTTTATTGCCTTACATTTAGGGCACGTAGCCGTTGTAAAAAGCGTTAGTTTTTGAAGCGCGCACTCATTGTTGTTTTCGCAAGCATCGCAAGAGTTTTCGTCAGCGGCTAATTCATCGACATTAGCTTTTTGCTTGGGCTGATATGCAGTATTTGCTACATCGTAAAGTTTTCTTTGTTTAAATTCTTCGCTCTTGCCGGCGTTCCAGTTTTGAACGGGTCTGTAATATCCCGTTATTCTGCTGTAAACTTCGGTTTTTTCGCCGCAAATGGGGCAAATATACTGTTCACCCACCAAATAGCCATGCTTGCGGCATACCGAATATGTAGGCGAAAGCGTGTAATAAGGCAGTTTGTAATTTTCGGCAATTTTTCTTACAAGAGATGCAGCAGCTTTCCAATCGGGAAGTTTTTCACCCAAAAACGCGTGGAAAACCGTGCCGGATGTATATAGTGTTTGCAGCTCGTCTTGAATATCGAGTGCGGAGAAAATATCGTCGGTGTAATTTACGGGCAAATGCGAACTGTTGGTGTAATAAGGCGTTTCGCCCTTTTTTGCCGCAGTTATAATATCGGGGAATGCTTGAACGTCGTGTTTAGCCATTCTGTAAGCGGTAGATTCGGCAGGCGTTGCTTCAAGGTTATATAAATCGCCATACTGTTCTTGATAGTCAGAAAGTCTGCCACGCATATGATTAAGCACGTCTTTAGTGAATTTTTGAGCACTTTCGTGAGAGAGGTCTTTGTTTATCCACTTAGCGTTAAGGCAAGCTTCGTTCATGCCGACAAGCCCTATCGTTGAAAAGTGGTTAGCAAAAGTGCCCAAATAACGTTTTGTATAGGGGTAAAGTCCTGCATCGAGCAGTTTAGAAATAACATTTCTTTTTACTTTGAGCGAACGCGCGGATATATCCATAAGTCTATCGAGGCGGGCATAAAAATCCTGCTCGTTTTCGGAAACGTAAGCAAGGCGCGGCATATTGATAGTTACAACGCCAACAGAGCCAGTGCTTTCGCCGCTACCGAAAAATCCGCCCGATTTTTTTCTTAATTCGCGCAAATCGAGGCGCAATCTGCAACACATGCTTCTAATATCGCTCGGTTCCATATCGCTGTTTATATAATTGCTAAAGTACGGCGTGCCGTATTTAGAAGTCATTTCAAACAGTAAGCGGTTGTTTTCGGTATCAGACCAATCGAAAGTTTTTGTAATAGAATATGTAGGAATGGGGTACTGAAAACCACGACCGTTAGCGTCGCCTTCTATCATAATTTCGATAAAGGCTTTGTTAACCATATCCATTTCCTTTTTGCAGTCTTTATATTTAAAGTCCATTTCCTTGCCGCCCACTATTGCAGGTAATTCGGCTAAATCGTTAGGAACGGTCCAATCGAGAGTTATGTTTGAAAAAGGCGCTTGAGTGCCCCAACGGCTGGGTGTGTTAACGCCGTAAATAAAGGACTCTATGCACTTTTTAACCTCGTTGTAGCTGAGGTTATCAACCTTTACAAAGGGGGCAAGGTAGGTATCAAATGAGGAAAAAGCTTGAGCCCCTGCCCACTCGTTTTGCATTATGCCCAAAAAGTTAACCATTTGGTTGCAGAGGGTTGCAAGGTGGCTAGCCGGCGACGAGGTAATTTTGCCGGTAACACCGCCAAGTCCTTCTTTAATAAGCTGTTTTAACGACCACCCGGCACAATACCCTGTAAGCATTGATAAATCGTGAATATGTATTTCGGCATTGCGGTGTGCATCGGCAATTTCTTGATCGTATATTTCCGAAAGCCAATAGTTAGCCGTTATGGCGCCCGAGTTGCTTAAAATTAGTCCGCCAACCGAGTAAGTTACGGTTGAATTTTCTTTAACGCGCCAATCCAACGCCTTTACGTAACTGTTTACAACCTCTTTATAATCTATTATGGTAGATTTGATATTACGCAATTTTTCACGATTTTTGCGGTATAAAATGTAACTCTTTGCAACTTCGTGATAGCCTGCTTCGCTTAAAACCTTTTCGGCGCTGTCCTGAATGTCTTCAACGCTGATTTTTTCGTTTTTAACCTTGTTTGCAAAATCTGCCGTAACTTTTAAAACAATAAAATCAATAACATTTTCGTCGTAAGTTTTTTGAACAGCTTGAAAAGCTTTTAAAATAGCCGATTTTATTTTTGTAAGATCGAAAGCTACGGTGCTTCCGTCACGTTTAACAACTTGATACATATTAAACCTCGTGATATAGTAATGTTTTTTTAAAGGCAACGGCAAAGACAACTGTTTTTGCGTTTACCAAAGTGTGGTGCTCTTTTATTTTGTGCTTGAACATAATACCACACCGCTTTTTTTTCGTCAAGCAAATCACACAAGATATTGTGTGTAATTTTTTTCACGCAACAAGATATTGTGTATAAAATTCATTTATTACATATTTATGCAAGCTTTTAAAAACACTTTACGTCATTAAATTTTAATCTTTTAGGCACAGTTTAAAACTCAATTGGCAAGCCCACGCAAGCAGAATTGTTTACAC
>CAZPFZ010000170.1:0-3859 GCA_964585955.1 uncultured Acidiphilium sp. | reverse complement strand
GGGAAACCTCAAAGGGCAGCGAGGATTTTGACGGGGCGGGAAGTCTTTGCCATGGCTGGAGTGCTCTTCCTATTATCTATTATCAAAAATATTTAAAAAATGTCGCTATTTAAATTAAAAAACGAGTTTGGCGTAATACCAACTCGTTTTTAATTTTGATATATTTATTTTTTGTTCAAGCGTTAGAATTTCTTGTTGCAGAGATTTTATCTAATTAAGCTTTGTTTTCCGAACCAAATAATTGGATTTTACGCTTTACCTCTTGTTTAATATATTGTACTTTTAAATTTCGCATTTCAAGGTAACCGAGTTTTTTTAATTGACCGTCCTGCATTGCCTTGTCGCCCGCAAGACACAAATCAGTAAAAATATTAACCTTTGCTATTCCTTCGCGAATAACGTTTTTAAAATCATCGTCAGAAAGACCGCTTCCGCCGTGCAAGACCAATGGAACGTCTACCGCATGTTTTATCTCTTTTAGCCTTTCTATATTAAGCATAGGTTTCCTTTTATATACGCCGTGTGCTGAACCTATCGCTATAGCCAAAGCATCCACCGACGTGGCGTCAAGATATTCTTTTGCTTCATCGGGCGTAGTGTACATATCTGTAAGCAGATTATCTTCTTTCGTCGCTTCTCCGACATGACCTATTTCGCCCTCTACACTTGCTCCGAATGCGTGTGCTATTTTGACAATTTCGCGTGTCTCTGCTATATTTTGTTCGTATGGTTTAGTTGAACCATCGAACATCACGGAAGAAAAACCGAGTTGCAACGCTTCTAAACACCTTTCAAAAGTTAAACCGTGATCGTAATGTACTACCACGGGTACTTTTGCTCGTTTAGCAGCCTCGATAATGCTCGGCGCAATGAGCTTCAACTCTCCGTAGGGGAGTAACACTTCTGCGGTGCCGAGTATTACAGGCGAATTGCTCTCTTCTGCTGCTTCGATTACCGCTTGTAGCATGTCTGTATCGGTGGTATTAAAAAGGCCTACTGCGTATTTGTCCTTTTGCGCTTTTTTTAAAACTTCGTTTAAGTTTACTAACATTTTTTACCTTCTTTTGAAATTTTTCGTAATTTCGTAAATTTCTCTTTTCGTTTTTACGCCATCGGTTGCATTTGTGCTCATAATACTCGCTGCCGCCACGCGAATACCTGTTTCCAGAATTTGTTCAGGCATGGAATTCGCATATATTTCTGTTAAACATCCTGCGCAAAATGCATCACCTGCGCCTGTTTTCCCTTTAAAAAGTTCTTTCGGCGTTATCAAAGAATTTATTTCCGTATATCTTTCACCGAGATAGCACGCTTTTTCCGTTTTATGAATAATAACGCCTTTCTTTATACCCAAGCTCTTTAATTTATTGGCTAAAAAACGCAAATCTTCGGTACTGTCGCTCTTGCAGAGCGCTGCGGCTTCCAATTCGTTGATAATTAGGTAATCCATGTACGGCAGACAGGGCAAAACTTTTTCGTAGTCGCCGTTCGTCGAACTGACAAGGTCTGCAGAAGTTATTATTCCGCGTTTTTGAAGCTCCTTTAATATCTTTACGCCGTCACCATTATCCACTTTTTCAAGCAGTAAAAAATAACCCAAATGAAATATCTTTGCTGTTATTTTATCAAAATCTATATCGCCAAAGCCAAAGTCTGCACTCGCACCCGCATAAGTAAAAAAAGTGCGTTCGCCGCCGTCTACGCTCATAACCTGAGTAAAACTTGTTCCGAGCGTTTCGGCTATCTTTATTCCGGTGGTATTAATTCCGTTTCGTTCGAGTATGTTCGACAAAAAAACGCCTTTTTCGTCGTTACCGATTTTACCATATGCGCATACTTCTATATCGGGATTTATTCGTTTTATATCTATGCCGACATTGGGAATAAGTCCGCCGGCGGAGCGATTAATGTCATCAATTTGCGTTAATCGTCCTACGGAGGGATATTCTTTTATTATATTTATCTCGTCTACAAGTACGGACCCGGCAACTGCTATGCCGCTCATTTTAGTTTGCATCGGGGCAAAGCGGTCCCGCTAGCTCTTTAAGGTAGAAAAGTTTACCGGCAAGTGTGGGAATATAAGTTGAAGTGATATATCTCGTTGGACCATAACGGAGTGTCATCCAAAGGCTCATACCTTGCCATTGCATACCGCGCGACAACGCGCCGTCAGCTCCGCCTATCGCGTAATCTGCGGCGAACATCAATGCGGGGCCAATAGTGTTGGCGCGACAAGGGACGAGCGTAGTTCTGCTCTTGAACGAAGTGATTGCATTTTGTTCTATCGTTAGAGGGTGTAACTTTACGCCTACTCTGTACGGTTGTTTAAGCCACTCTTCATCGGAAGCAAATTCAGCACCGATCATTGGCTCCCAGAACGCGATGTGACACATTCTGCCTATACCATACACAAGTACGAGTTTTGCTCCTTCCGATTTAAGTTTTGCGATCTTTTCAGGATAGGTCGGAAGATTGTCTTTCAGTGCGAAATTTCTGTGCGATATGGGTACGGTATTTTTGCCGAGAGGATTGTAAAATGCGTTTTCCATTGCACTTTGGAACGAGGCTTCGCCCGTGATGGTATTTCCTTTGCTGTCAGCCCATTCATCCATATTAAAACACCATACATTTTCGCAACTTTCGTTCCATTCTTTTAAAAAGTATACCGCCCATTTGTACATTCCCATAGGGCCAACGGGCAGTATGAATGCAATCTTGCGCTTTTCGGCGTTTGCTTTGCGAATCTCGTTCGCAATTTCATGCCCCATTTTTACATTGAATTCGTCAAGGTTTTTACACTCAATGGGTGTAAAGTCTTTATTCCAGAATTTCTGTTTTTCCGAAATGCTTTCGGGGGCGTTGTTGCAGCAAGCGTCGATTTTGTCTAAATCCCATCCCTTCGGGAAAAAATTTTCAAGTAAACTTCCTTCCATTGTCGATTTTAAATTCATTTTATTTTCTCCTTATTTATGTCGATAAGCGATTTATTGTCTAATTGTTACGGCAACAATCTTTTCGTTGTGCCTTTTAAATAAACCTGACATTGACGGAATCCTTCCGCAAATGTTGTGCCGCATTGATAGCCGCGGTAACGGCTGCAAGTTCTTATCATATCAGCAAAATCTATTTTGTCATGCTCGCGCATCCATACCAGTTGACTTTCGTGACATTCCAGCATTTTAATCTTCAAATCGATTTCGGCTGTAATATCTACAAACTCCGTGGGGTTAAAATTTACTCCCGCAAGTGTATCCATATAGTAAATCGGTACCAATTTTGCTGCTTTTTCGCCGCCTACGCGATAATTAGGCAAAGTTGCGGTGAAACTCGCGTCAAATACAAGCTTCGATACCGCCGTATGGTCGGGCATATAATCGTCAGGGCTGTGCGTGATGATAAAATCCGGCTGCGCATATTTGATTACTTCCACCATTTTATCTCGAGCATTCTTGTTGTTATCGTATATATCGAGGTCGTTGAACATTCCCCCTATAACTTCTATCCCGGCAAGACTGCCTGCTTTTTCAGCTTCTTTTTTGCGGATCTCCGTAAGTTCGTCTGGCGGAATGATAACATGTCCGAGGTTTCCCGTAGAAGCATGGCACACTATTACTTTGTCTCCACGCTTTACACATTTTGCCAGTGTTCCACTGCACGCTATTTCTATATCGTCTGGGTGCGCCCCGATAGCCAATACTCTCATAATTTGACTCTCCTTATGACAAAATTATTTATCGTTTAAGATAACTTAAATAAATTATTGTTTGAAAAAATTATATACCATTGCAAAGCAATAGTCAATTTCAAAATATATATAAAAAATATAGATGGATTATTTGACTAATTAAATAACTTTTAG
>CAZPFZ010000169.1:0-3882 GCA_964585955.1 uncultured Acidiphilium sp. | reverse complement strand
CATTATAACATAAAATGAGGTATTTGTCACTTCATTTTTTGATTAAATTGATAAATATTTGATCTATCGCCCGTTATATATGAAAAAAAATTGTTTTTTTATGAAAAATATGGTAGTATATAATAAGAAGAGCCAATAAACATAAGCATAAAGGCTATAAAAGGAGGAAAAAACGTATTTTATGAACCGATCCAAAAACAACTCGCGTTTGGTCAAGACGATAGTATTAAGTGTTTTATATATGATTAGCGTTTGCGGCGTTATAATAATCGGTTCCGAAATGCGTCTTTCGGGCGGATGGTCGCTTATAGCAAGCGTTTTAATGGTCTTGCCTCTTTCTTTATGGTGTGTTTACATTATATATAGAATACAGTCGCATACGCTAAAACGTTTACTTTGGAGTATTTTTGTGCTTGGCGCGGTGTGGCTTATTATAAGATATTTTAGGGGCTTATTTGCGTACAACGTAATTTTATCGCGTTATTTGTGGTATATGTACATGGTGCCCATGGTTGCAATAAGTTTTTTACTTTTTGTATTGTTTATCGAAATTTTTTATCCCGCTATGCGCTGCAAAAAAACATTATACCGTATAGTGGGGCTTTTGGCATTATCGGTTATTGCTTTTTCTCTTACCAACGATTTGCACCATTTGGTGGCAAAATATCCCGATAACCCCGCCGTAGGCGGTTTAGGCAAGGGCAGAAGCTTTTTATATTTTGTGGATGTAGGTTTTTGTATTTCGCTAATTGCTTGCGGAATAGTATTTTTTATATTAAGGGTATCCGATAAAAGATCGTTTGCGCGTTTTATACTCCCTATAGCCGTTTTGCTTGCACTCATCATTTACATTATTTTATTTGTAACCGATACAAGCGGCTTAAACAGTGAATACCTATATAACGATTTTGCCGTTGTGTACATATTTTTTATATTGTGTTTTATAGAGGCAAGCGTGCAAAGCGGCATTATCCGAAACGGCGGAAAGTACCCTGTATATCTTAAAAATTGTATGACTCCTTTGTGTATTATCGATAAGCATAAAGAGATACTTTATAAAACAGACGACTTTAATTGGAGAGAATATATTGACGGAAAAAACTCGGATATTGTATTCACCGAAAAAAAGATTGGTGGCGGCACGGCGATTATAAAAGAGGATTACAGTGAAATAAACAAGCTAAAAAAACAGCTTGAAAATGAAACGAAAATAATAGAAAGAAGCAACCGCTTGCTTGAAAAAAGCAAGCAAATGCTCGAAGAAGAGGTTGCTTTAAAGGCAAGAACCGAGCTTTACAACGAAATAGATCAAGCTGTTGAGGAAAAAGTGCGCGAAATAGATAAAATGATAGCCGCTTTGCCCAATCAATTAACCGAAGAAAATAAAGCTGCGGTAAAAAATAGCTTATCTGAAATAAAATTGAGAATAGGTTATTTAAAGCAAAAAAGCATGCTCATGCTGCTTTCAAAAGCGAGTGACAGTTTGCCGCATCGCGAATTTAGAATGATTTGCGATGTAATAAAATCTGACATAAAAAACATAGGACTTTTCTCTATTGCGTTTTCGGTTATAGCCAAAGAAAACGTATCGGTATTTTTCGCGCTTGCGTTTAACGACTTTGTCGAATACGTCGCCGAATGTTTTTCATTTTCGGGCGCAGGTATATTAATAACGGCTAATGCTGAAAAAGATTTTTGCGTGGCTAATATAGAATGCTCGCAAAAATTACAGTTTTTAAAACAGGAGCATGTTTTGTCCGACTACGGCTATACAATAAGCGTTTCGCGTGAATCTGAAGAGGAATACCGCGTGGTAATGCGTGCGGGAGGTAACAAGGTATGACAACTATTTATTTGCTGCCCTCTGCACTTCGCGCGCTGTTGCTTTTAATAATGTGTATTTCGTCGGTATATTTTACCGTGGTTGCAGCCGAACTTTTCACTGCACGCCGAAAAAACTACTTGCTAATAGCTTATTTTATATCGCTTGCGTTTGCGCTCGTTGTTACAATGATAGTAAGAACGCCGCTAATAGAAGGGCTTACCGAGGTCGTGCTTGTTCTTGCAACATCGTTGTTTATAATTCCAATGGGGCTCGCAGCCTGCCTTATAATAAAAACCAAGCGCATAAGCTACACAATAGATTTAATTGCAATGTTTTTAAACATGCCCGTTTTCTTTTTAATACCCTATTGGTCGCATTTTTATATACTTTTGGTTGGGTATATATTTGTTCGCGTTGCGGTCTTTTCCGAGCGTTGGACCGCACTGTTTAACGAAAATCCCGGGCTTTATTCCATAAAAGAATCGCTTGACTTGCTCGACTGCGGTTTGGTATTTGCCAACAAATACGGGCAAATAGAATATATAAACGATGCAATGAACGATATTTTTTACAAAATAGGCATAAAGGAATATTTGCTTGTTTCAAAAATAATAGCGCAAATTCAAGATTTCGCAAATCATGGCGGAAGAATACTTTCCGATACTTCGGTTATGGTTTACGTACAGGACAAATATTATATATTCTCTTGGCGCAAAAACGAAAATTCAGGCAGGGTAGAACAGCTTATCTGTCGCGATGTTACTCAAAAAGAGCAAGCTTTAGTCGAAATAGAAAAAACCAATGAAAGAAGTTTTATAGTTCAGCAAAAACTCATCGAGGCATTCGGCAATATCGAGCGTGTTGAAAAAGAAAACGAAACCATAAAAATAAAAGGCAACTTGCACGATATTATGGCGCAAAGGCTTTCAATTTTGCACAGTGTTGTATCATTCGATAACAATATAGATTTGGTTCAGTTAAAAGGTTTGCTTAGCAATATGTTGCCCGAAATGCGCGGCGAGTTAAACCTTCCGTTTAACGAAAAGCTCGCGCAGCTTACCGATTCGTTTGCGCTTGTAGGTGTAAAAATTATAATCGATGGTAATATCAACATGCTTTCTGCGTACTATTCGCTAATATTAAAAATCTTGCGCGAATGCACCACAAACGCAATAAAACACGGCGGCGCATCCGAAGTTTACGTCACCGTAAAAAACTTAAACAGCGAATTTTTTATCAGTGTTAGCGATAACGGCATAAATTTAAAAAGCTTTTCCGATGAAGGCAACGGCATAAAAGGTTTGCGCTATTCTGTAGAGCAAGTCGGCGGAAAAATTAACGTTTATTCTGAAAAGAATTTTGTTACCGAAATATTATTGCCTTATAAATAATTGTGCAATTGCTTAACAAATGTGCATATTTTGCCAAAAAGTAGCCAAAAGTCCAAAAAAACTTTTCACAGTTAGCCAAAAGGTTGAAGAATTTTTTTTTAAAAGTGGTATACTAAAAACATAAAAATAAATATTCGGTGTAGCACTTTCCCAAATATTGTTACGAGAGGTTTTTTGCTAAAGGGTAGGTGGTGCGGCAATAGCCGCCCTACCATGGCAAAAAGTGTTACATATAACAATTTTGCGCTTTGCTTAAACATATCGTTTTTGCAAAGTTTTTTTTTGTAATTTTTTTTAATTTTTGTGTATAAAATATATTTTTTAGGCAACAATAATAATGCAACGCGATAATATTGCAAAAGGTATTAAAGTTACTCTATGCATACAAATGCATTTTTTTAGGGGTAACCGTTTGCAAAATATTGCGTTAAAAATAAATAGCTTTGCCTAAAGCGGAAAAAAACAGTGCAAAAGCCAAAATATTTATTTAAAAATAGGCAAAAACACCTTTATAATTATTTCCTCTTGTAAAAAAGCAGACCTTTCGTTCTGCTTTTGCGGCAGAGCGAAAGGATTGCTTAATTTTAGTTTAAACAATAAGTTTGTTTAACGTGTAGCAGTCCTTTTTTTTTACAAAAAAATAAGGGGAGGTATTCTTGTTAACAT
>CAZPFZ010000168.1:0-3923 GCA_964585955.1 uncultured Acidiphilium sp. | reverse complement strand
TTATCAATCTTTGTAAGGTTTTGTAAAAACAATTTTTCCATAATAATAAGGATTAAATATTTATATTTTTTGGAGGACACAAAAAATGGCAAAAGTTAGAGTTGGTATTAACGGATTCGGACGTATTGGACGTCTTGCTTTTAGACAAATGTTCGATGCAAAGGGCTATGAAGTAGTAGCTATCAACGACCTTACCGACGCAAAGATGCTCGCTCATCTTTTAAAGTATGATTCCGCACAGGGCAGATATCAATATGCGGACGAAGTTTCTTATGAAGTATACGAAGGCGCTGGCGATAAGCAACCTAAGGGCGCACTTATCGTAAAAGGCAAAAAAATCAATATTTATGCCGAAAAAGATGCCGCTAATATTCCTTGGAAGAAAAACAAAGTTGATGTTGTTTTAGAATGTACCGGTTTTTATACTTCTAAAGCTAAATCCGAAGCTCACCTTAAAGCAGGCGCTAAAAAGGTTGTTATTTCTGCTCCCGCAGGCAATGATCTTCCCACCGTTGTTTACAACGTAAACCACAATATTCTTACCGCTGAAGATAAGATTATTTCTGCCGCTTCTTGCACGACTAACTGTCTTGCTCCTATGGCTTACAATCTTAACAAACTTGCTGAAATCAAGAGCGGTATCATGACCACCGTTCACGCTTACACCGGCGACCAAATGGTTCTTGACGGACCTCACCGTAAAGGCGACCTCAGAAGAGCAAGAGCTGCTGCTATTAACATCGTTCCTAACTCTACAGGTGCTGCTAAGGCTATCGGTCTTGTTATTCCTGAACTCAACGGCAAACTTATCGGTTCTGCTCAACGTGTTCCCGTTTGCACCGGTTCTACCACTATCTTGGTTGCTGTTGTTAAAGGCGAAGTTACTGCTGAACAAGTTAACGCTGCTATGAAAGCCGGCGCTACCGAATCTTTCGGCTATACCGAAGAACCCATCGTTTCTTCTGACGTTATCGGCATCAGATACGGTTCGTTGTTCGATGCAACTCAAACTATGGTTAAATATATGCCTGAAACAAACGAAACTCAAGTTCAAGTTGTTTCTTGGTACGATAACGAAAACTCTTACACCAGCCAAATGGTAAGAACAATTAAGTATTTTGCTGAACTTCAGTAATATATAAATAAGGTTAAATAATTAAAAAGGGCTGTCGCAAAAAGCGGCAGCCCTTTTGTGTGTGCTTTTGCAGCAAAGCGGCAGTTTTTAGTTTTCCGCACATATTTAGCCGCGTGTTTTGCTGCTTTTGCATTAACTATAACAATACTAAAAACGCGTAAAAAGTGGTTGCATCAAGAAAAGAAAACACGGTCGTGCTAAAATAGCGTGACCGTGTTTTAAAAAGATAAATCTAATAAAGAACCAAAAAAATTGGAAATTATTTAACTAAAACTTTTTTAAGTTGTGCAAATCTGGGTAAGCCGTCCTCTAAAGGAGCTTTGCAGTCGCCTTGAATTAAGGGGAGAGCGTATTTTACGTATTCGTCAGAAATGTAAGTGCCATTGTTGGTTATCCATTCTAACGGAACGGTCTTTTCGGTGTTTGCTGCTAATTCCAAAGGTAAAAGCCTGAATTCGCATTTGTATTCGGTGCCGGGTTGTCTTTCGTAGCAAACCATTTTGTCGGTTTCACCGTTAACGGCAGCTTTAACAGCTTGGCGACCGGCTTCAAAGGTTTCTTCAACGTCAACCTTGCTTGCAAGGTGTGCACCGCATCTTTGCATAAGGCTTAATTCTATGCCGCGCGTTTTAAAGCCGGTTTTTTCTTTAATCATGTTAGCTAAGGTAGATGCTACGCCGCCGAGTTGTGCGTGACCAAAACTGTCGCGCGCGCCCTTAGATACAAGTTCGCAAATGAGTTCGCCGTTTTTGTCATGTATACCTTCTGATACAACAGCAATACATTTATTGTTATTCTTTGCGCAAACGCCCTTAACGTCTTCAATAAATTTATCAACATCAAAGGGTACTTCGGGTAAATAAATTAAGTCAGCGCCCAAGCCTTTATGTCCTGCCAAAGCGGCTGCAGCGGTAAGCCAACCTGCATTTCTTCCCATGGCTTCTATAACGCAAACCATCGGTGTATCGTATACTTTAGCATCCAAGTTAACTTCCATAATGGTGGTTGCTATGTATTTTGCTGCCGAAGCATATCCGGGACAGTGGTCGGTTCCGTAAAGGTCGTTGTCAATTGTTTTGGGTACGCCTATAACGTTGCAATCCCAACCGGATTTTTGCATGTATTTAGAAATTTTGTTGCAAGTATCCATACTGTCGTTACCGCCGTTGTAAAAGAAGTAGCGGATATTGTATTTTTTAAATACTTCAACTATTCTCTTGTAATCGGTATCGTCTATAGCGGCATCTTTAAGTTTATATCTTACAGAGCCGAGTGCCGAGGACGGCGTGTATTTTAAAAGCTCTATTTCCTTGGGATCTTCGGCTGCCATATCGTAAAATTCTTCATTCAATACGCCTTTGATTCCGTGAGCAGCGCCGTAAACGGCAGTTATGTTTTTTTGTTCTAAAGCTTCGGTAAATACTCCTGCTGCACTTGCGTTAATAACAGAAGTAGGACCGCCTGATTGCGCAAACATACATGCGCCAACTAAATTTTTCATTGTGGTTTCCTCCGTAATGAGTTTTATGTAAATATTATTTTTTATCTTTTTTGTTTTATTTTAGGCATAGCCGTAAGTTTTTGTATTGTAAGCTTAAAATGTTTTGTTACAAACTTAAAACGTGCGCTACGTCGTAAAGCTCTTTGTCAAACTTGCGTTCTAACGAAAGCGCTTCGGTAATATCACAATCTATTACCTGATTGTTTTTTACACCAACAACGCGATTGGTCTTTTTTTGCATTATAAGGTCAATTGCGCGAACTGCAAATTTTGCAGCAAGCACTCTATCCGCCATAGTGGGGGAACCACCGCGTTGAATGTGCCCAAGCGTGGTCGTTTTAACGCTTATGCCTGTTTTTTCTTTTATTGCGGCGCATATTTCGTCCTTATTGCCTGCGCCCTCGGCAAGTAAAATCATATTAGATGTTTTGCCGCGCTTTTGGCTAAATCTTATAGAAGATGCAATTTCGTCAAGGTCGTAGGGGATTTCGGGCACTAAAACATATTCGGCACCGCCTGCTACTGCGGCGTATAAAGCAATATCTCCGCAATTTCTGCCCATAACTTCCAATAAGCTTACGCGGTCGTGTGAGCCCATAGTGTCGCGCAGGGCGTTCATTGCCCAAAGTACGGTATTAACAGCCGAATCAAAACCCAAGGTGTAATCTGTGTAGGCAAGGTCGTTATCTATAGTGCCGGGAATACCTACAACGTTAATTCCGCAATTATCCGATAATGCGCGCGCACCGCGGAAAGAACCGTCGCCGCCTATTACAATAAGGCTGTCTATTCCGTAGGCGCGGAGAGTTTCTGCCGCTTGTTGTTGGTATTCGGGATCCTTAAACTCTAAACTTCTAGCAGTATGTAAAATAGTGCCGCCACGCTGAATTATATCTGATACCGAACGACTGCTTAACAATGTTAAGTCATTTTCTATCAATCCTTTATATCCGCGTTCTACTCCGTAAATGTCCAAATCTTTATAAATGGCATATCTTACGCATGCTCTTATGCATGCATTCATGCCGGGCGCGTCTCCGCCACTTGTGAGTATTGCAATTTTTGGCATTAGTATTATCCTCTATGTATAAAAAAAATTGGTGTTAGTTTTTTATACGATTTTTAATGTGTTCTATATTTTTTTATTGTTGTTGATAATCGTTAGTTGTAATATTACGTTCGCAAGCCATTGCAAGCAAGTTTGCTCACTTAATTATATCATCTATCGATGATGTAATATTACGTTCGCAAGCCATTGCAAGCAAGTTTGCTCACTTAATTATATCA
>CAZPFZ010000167.1:0-3945 GCA_964585955.1 uncultured Acidiphilium sp. | reverse complement strand
AGGTAGGAGAAAAATTATGCAAAAGAGAAGGAATATGCTTTTTGTTTGCGGTTTGGCTGTGCTTACGGCGTGTCTTTGTTTGTTAACGATTGCGTGCTCAGGTGCGGAAAAACCCAAGTTTTACAATCGTGTAGAAGATGGAGTTGTTTATTATTATAACGGCGCTAAACGTACCGCGGTTAATAAGCAGTTTGTAGAAATAGACGGCAACACCTATTACGCGGTAAACAATAGAATTGTGTACGGCTGTATGATATTGGACGATCAAGTATACGATTTCGGAGCAGACGGTGTTTTGCAACAAAAAACCTTTAATAACGAATTTTTTACCGTAAAAGGCGATACGTATTATGCGGTAAACAATAAAATTTTAAGGGGCTACAAAATAATCAACGAAAAAATTTACTTTTTTGATGATAACGGTGTTTTAGGTAAGTTAAACGACGGATTTATTACCTTTGATGATAATCAATATTATATCATTAACAACGAGATTATAAAAAACTACTACATAATAAACAATAAAGTTTACAATTTCGGTGATGACGGAATAAACAAAAATCAAGAGATAAACAATCAATTTATCACCATCGGAGAAGACGAATATTATGTGGTTAATAACAGCATTGTAAAAAATTATTACATAATAGACGACAAGGTATATAACTTTGGTAACGACGGAAAGAACAAAAACCAAATAATAACAAATAAATTCGTTACCGTAAACGGAAAGGAATATTATGCGGTAAACAACGAGATTATAAAAAACTACTACATAATAAACAATAAAGTTTACAATTTCGGCGATGACGGCGTAAACACTAACCAAAAGTTCTCGGACGGAATTATAGTTATCGGCGGCAAGCAGTATTACATAATCAATAACACCATATCGCGAGATTATTGCATAATAGGAGATGTCGTTTACAAATTGAGTGAAGACGGTGCAATAGTTCAAGGTGAAACCATTAACGGTTTTATTAAAGTGGCAGGCAATCAATATTATGTAATTAACAACAAAATTACAAAAGGTTATTACATAATTGATGACAAGATATATAACTTCGGCACCGACGGAATAAATCAAACTCAAGACATATCCAACGAGTTTGTTACCGTAAACGGAACAAAATATTACGTAATCAACAACAAAATCGCAAAAGGTTATCAAATAATCGGCGATAAAATTTACAATTTCGGCACCGACGGAATAAGTCAACCAATAGCCGACGGCTTTTTGCAAATAGAGAATAAAACTTATTATGTTTTAAATAACACGTTTGTAAAAAACTATTATGTTGTAAACGGCGACGTTTACTGTTTTGACCCCGTTACCGGCGCAATGAAACAAAACGAAACATATAACGGTTTTCAATTTGATGCGGACGGCAAAATGCAAGGCGGATCGGGCGCTGCTTCGGGTGACGAAATAATTATCGAGTCCGACGGCAAAAAATATATGATTTATGACAATGCCGTATATGTTTTGCGTCGCTATTCGGGCAAGGTTATAATATCCGATACCGATAATCAAGTTTTGTCGGGCGCGCAATGCAAAATATCTTGGAAAGATCGCTCATACGAAGCCGTTACCGATTCGAACGGAGCTTTTGTATTTAACGATTTACCGCAGGAAAATTTGTCTTTACAAATTAAAAACGACGGATATATAACGGTTAATGTAGAGTTAACCGCCGAAAGCGATTATATAAGCGTTATTATTGATAAAGATGTATCAAACACATTAAGCGGAGTTATTTACATTGCCGATAACAACACCGACTATACCGACAACTCGCCCCTTGTCGGCGCGCAAATAACGTTAAAGAGAACAAGTAGCTCAAACGTATGGGAATATAGCGCAATTTCGGATAGCGCCGGTAAATATCAATTTGCAAATTTAACGGCGGGAACATACCTGTTAACGGTTGCCAAAACGGGTTACAAAACGCTTTCGCAGCAAATAACGGTACACTATAATCAAAAGTTCATACAAAACATGGCGCTTGAAATGATTCACTCGGAATCCATGCAAAAAGGCAGTGCTTCCGGAACTATTAAAGACGGACGTACAGGCGACGGAATCAGTGGGTTAACACTGTATGTTTACAAAGGAGTAAACATAACGAGCGGCGAATGTCTTGCCACGATAAAAACCGGCATAAACGGTAAATATTCTCTTAACTCTTACGAATCCGGTAACTATACGTTAAAAATAAAAGACGAAAGAACGCTTACCGACGAGCGCGACCGCTATGGCGAAAGTACCTTTACCGTAAAGGTTTTACCCGGAGAATCCATAAGCAATCAAAATGCTACGGTATCTAACTCTCAGGGGTTATATGTGGATTCCATGCGTATAGTTTTAACGTGGGGTAGTCAGCCTAACGACCTCGATTCACACCTTTTAATACAAAAAAGCAATGGCGAAAGCGGACACATTTACTATAGAAACACGAGTTACGATAACGCAACCTTAGACGTAGACGAAACAAAGGGATACGGTCCTGAAACAATAACCATATCGCAAATGAAGAACGGTGAAGTATATAAATATTACGTTCAAAATTATTCAACAGACGTTGTTACAACGGCACAACGATTGTCAAAATCGGGCGCGATAATAAAAATTTATCTCGGCAACAATGCCGTTGAATATTATACCTTCTATGTTCCGTCGGGCACGGGCGCATATTGGAATTTGTTTACTTATGATAAAGCAACGGGAACGTTTAATATTATAAACGAAATATCCGACACACCCTTAGAGTAATAAAAATAGTTATAGCGCAGTAATGTTTTTCGATTGCTGCTCGAAGTAAAACAGTTATTTTTTAAGCAGTGGTCAAAATTAAAGCCAAGGGCTAAAATAAACATTCATACCTTTAATGGAAGTTATAATAAGAAAAAATTATTAAGGATGTAACAAAAATGAAAAAAGTGTTAATTTTATCGGGTAGCCCGAGAAAGGGCGGTAATTCCGATTTGCTGTGCGACGAATTTATGCGCGGGGCAATAGAAAGCGGCAACGTTGTGGAAAAAATCAGAGTTGCCGAAAAAAATATAGGTTACTGTAAAGCTTGCTATTATTGCAAAGATCATAACGGTCAATGCGTTATTAAAGACGACATGCAAGAGGTTTTGCAAAAAATAATCGAAGCCGACGTAATAGTTTTTGCAAGTCCTGTGTATTTTTATTCCATCGATGCCCAGTTAAAAGCTTTAATAGATCGCACCGTTGCAAGGTGGCTCGAAGTAAAAAACAAAGATTTTTATTACATAATTACTTGTGCGGACGAAGAAGAACGCTCTTGTGAAGCCACTCTTGCTTGCTTGCGCGGTTATGCCGACTGCGTAGAAGGTGCCAAAGAAAAAGGCGTTATTTACGGCACGGGCGTTTATCAAAAGGGTGAAATTAAACAAACAACGGCAATGCTTAAAGCCTATCAGTTGGGTAAAAGTGTGTAAAATTAGCTGTTGTAACAGTTTAAATTTGTGCTAAATAAACATAAAACTCAATATTAAAAAGACAAGCAAAAATCTTTTAGCTTGCAGTATTGATTATAATTTTAAATAATAAATGTATATCAAGGAGTGTAAAAGCAGTTTAACAAACGGAGAGCTCAGTTTTTGCTCGCAGCGTAAAAGTCGGAAGTCGGAAGAAGCGCAAAAATTAATAAATGCAATTAACGCCGTTTGCCCCATAAGCAATATGAAAGCTTGCAAGCAATACACGGGTCCGTTTTTCCTTATACATATGTTTAAATGAAAGTAGTGGCTAAATAATTTAAAAAGGATTATTACAAGTTTTTTGTGTAGTCCTTTTTTATTTGTTTTTTATATAGCAAGTTTGCCGTTTAACTTAATTTTTGAAATAACTTACTTGTTATCTGATATTGTTTTTATAAAAAACCGTGATATAATAGTGAATAATAAATATATATG
>CAZPFZ010000166.1:0-3972 GCA_964585955.1 uncultured Acidiphilium sp. | reverse complement strand
GAGTAAGGTTAGCCTTTAACGCCGCCAATCATAACGCCCTTTACAAAATACTTTTGCATAAAGGGATAAATGATTAAAACGGGACCTATGGCTATCATAATCATGGCGGCTTCTCTTCCTCTTGCGAAAAGTTTTTCACCGTTTATTTGAACGCCGGGATCAACTGCGGGTGAACCGTCTGATTTTACCAAAGTATTCCTTAACGTGTAAGCCAACGGATATAAATCATCACGCGAGTTAAGGAAAAAGCTAGGCCAATACCAATCGTCCCACTTACCTACCAAATACCAAAGCATGATAGTAGCAATACCGGCACGAGATAACGGTATAACAAATTGCAATAAAATACGGAATTCGCTTGCACCTTCTATTCTGCAAGATTCCACAATACTATCGGGAACTTGAATAAAGAAGTTTCTAAGCAAAATCATATTGAATGTATTTATACCAAAAGGAATAATAAGACAAGCGAGATTATCGATGCCAACAACACTTTTTACCGTCAAATAGAAAGGAATAAGTCCTCCGCTAAAGAACATTGTTATAACAATTAACGTAAAGAAAAATTTTAAGCCGGGAACATCTTTTCTTGTAAAGGCATATGCGCCAAAACAAGTAAGTATCATAGAATAAGCCGTTCCGACAATTGTTATAAAAAGTGAAATAAAGAAAGATTTACCAACTCTATCTTGTGCGAAAATAAACTTATAAGCTTCAATATTAAAATCACGAGGTATAATCATAATAGTAGAAGATGACGCGAGATAATCGGCTTTTGAAGAAACCGACATCATTGCCTCGTACAATACCGGGAACAGACAACATAACCCGAAAAGAGTTAATACAGTGTAATTTATAATATCAAAAATAATTTCGCCAACAGAGTGTTTAATTTTGGAGTTTACGCGTTTTACGCCTGTTTTTGCATTTTCAGCCATATTACACACCCTCCTATTAATCCAACGAATACATACTGTATCCGTTAATACGCTTTGTTAAATAGTTTCCTGTGATTAACAAAATAAAATTAATTATAGTTTTAAACAAACCAACCGCAGTAGAATATTCAAATTTACCGTCGAGACCGTTTTTATAAACCAACGTATCTATTATTTCGCTGACGTCCAAAATGGTATCGTTATATAAGTTATATACCGAATCGAAGCCCGCGTTCATCAAGTTACCTATTTGCATTATGAGCATAACTGTTATAAGGGGCAACATAGAAGGTAACGTTATAAACCACACTTGACCAAAACGTTTGCAACCGTCAATTGTTGCAGCTTCGTATAAGCAGGGATCTATTCCTGAAATACCAGCAAGGTAAATAACCGTCCCCCAACCGACGCCCTTCCATAACTCGGTAAGAATTAGTATTGTATAAAAGTTTTTAGATTCCAACAAGAATGGTATTCGCTCTAAACCTAAAGCCTCTCTTACATTATTAAATAAGCCGTCATCGTTAGCAAGTAATTGCTTAACCAATCCCCCTATAACCACCCAAGATAAAAAGTACGGCAAATATACCATCCACTGTAACATTTTGCGATATCCGGGAAGGCGAATTTCATTAAGTAAAAGCGCTAAAAGTATGGGCGCGGGAAAGCAAAACAACAGTTTAAGTCCGCTTATAATAAGTGTGTTTTTAAGAGCACGCAACGCAGCAGGTCGCGTAAAAAACCTTTCAAACCATTTCCAACCTACACTTTCGCTGCCCAAAATACCGTATTTAGGCACATAATCTTTCCAAGCAATTGCAATACCGTACATAGGAATATAACTAAAAATTATATAAAACGCCATAACCGGCAATAGCATCAGATAAATTTGCCTGTTACGTTTTATGCGTTCCCATGTCCTGCGGGCGTTAGGATAGAGAATTTTGCGGCCGTTTGAAGATCTTGAATCTTCTATAGCGGTTTGACCTTGAGTGTTATTACAATTATCCGCCATATTTCCTCCGTTAAAAGTTTTTTTTAATTAGTATGTATATCTATCCGAAAAATAAAAACGTAATTAAACAGCTAACAAATTTCGGAATTGTTTCCGTTTTTATGATTTAATTTAAAAGCGACAAATCGCAAAAAAGTATAAGGATTATTTTAGTTAAATAGCTATAAAAAATTAAATTCAGCCAAACGGGGTTTCCCCCGTTTGGCAATAAACTTAATTAACCTCTTTTTTTGTTGATAACAACCAAAGTTGCAGCGCCAAGTAAAGCAATTAAACTGCTCATACCGGCAACAGTACTCTTACATCCGGAAGAAGATGAAGAAGTTGGATCTGAAGAAGGTGTTGTATCCGTAGAAGTTGTAGGGTCGATGGGGTTAGCATCTTGTCCTGATTTTTTAACATATTTTGCATAAAGCGTTATGTTAGCAGGATTTTCGTAATCGAGAGTTTCAACCTTTTTATCGGCAGATAACGCTTCGTCTAAATACCAACCTTCGAATTCATAGCCGTCTTTTTCAGGAGCTTCTTTTAAAGCTTCTGTGCCTTTATAGGTGTATTTGCTTGTTCCGATTCTATCTACACCATCTTTATAGGTAACGGTGAATTTCTTCATAGCCGCGTTAATTTCAATTACGCCGCCGTTATTAATATCTACATAGTAATAACCATCGTATTCTTCAAATAACATGCCATCATAATCGACTTCGTCAACTACGATATAACTATTTGCAGGTTGAATAGCGAAATATAATTCGTGTTGTCCACCTGTAATAGATGAACCTAATGTTAAGGGCTCATCATCCATATAAATTTCAGAAATAGTTACTAGATTTTTATCGTAAACAAGCTTTACGGTATATTCGTATTCGACTTCTAAATCGATGCATTGAGGATTAGCATATTTACTCTGTAAATAACCATTAATCTTACCGTTTTTTGCATACCAGAAAATATCACAAGGTTTATTTGTGCCGGTGGAAAGATTTATTGTCGCCTTTTTAGGAAGTGTTTCATTCATAACGACATCTAAATTATTGATGTTGGTTATTTGAAGATCTATTTCACTTGTATCAATAGCTTGTACGCCTGTAATATAAGTTTGTTCTGCATCTAATACAGCATCTTCACCGGCATAAAGTTTAGCAACGTTTTCAGCGGAAAGAGCTGTATCGTATACCGAGCAGTGTTTAACGTCGGCAGTTGCAAACATTGTGCAAGCATTTCCGTCATATTCAGCTTGAGCACCGATACAGAAAGTATAAGCTTGAGCATCCCAACTTAACAATACATCGGGAACTTCAACCGTTTGAACTAATTCACCGTTATGATAAATATATACTTTGTTTTCTTCAGCATTGCCTACAACAACAATTTTAGTCCATTCGTTGGTATCGATTTTAGGACAAACCATCTTCTTTTGAAGTGTATCATATACTTCTTGTTCAGTACCTGTGCCTTCGTAAGATGCTTGGTTAAATACCTGATATTCTATACCATTTTTCCAAGGGGTAATACCAAAAGAGTTGTTGTACTTACCTGTACAAAGAAGATAATGGTCACCTAAATAAAGATTTTGCGATACACCGGGAATTGGGTTTTCGGGATTATACTCAGGGTTTATGACAGGTCCGTTATCTCTACGGAACTCAATTTCTACCGTGTAGGATTCCTTAATCATATCAGAGAAATCTCTTTTACCTTTAACTGCGGGCGCATATAAGAAGCCCCCTTGTGAGGTTTGGTTCCCTTTTACATCACGCTTAGAATCAAGTTTAAGATATTTTTCGCCGTTATCATCTACAATTTCACAAACACCGGTACCAACAGTTTTAGCAACAAGGTCAAAACCATTACCTGAAGTGTCTTTTCCGGGGTTAGTAGCATCTTGGAATTCGTAAAGAGCAAAAGGTTTAATTACGTTTGATGTTGCGGTTTCGTCGGCCTTAGCGCCCGTAAACGGAGCGGCAACAGCAAGAGAGCCTGCAAGCATAAGAGCCGCAATACCTAATCCTAATATTT
>CAZPFZ010000165.1:0-3983 GCA_964585955.1 uncultured Acidiphilium sp. | reverse complement strand
ATTATATATATAATATATTTAGACCAAATGGAGTAGAAAAAATGTATAATATTCTTTTAGTTGAAGACGATGCGCATATTTTAAAATTGATGGATATATGGCTTACTCGTTCGGGGTTTAGCGTTTTAACGGCAACAAACGGCGAAGAAGCGCTCGATGTAGTAAAGGGCGGAGAAGTAGATCTTATCGTTGCCGACGTCATGATGCCTAAAATGGACGGCTTTACCATGGTTGAAACTTTGCGTGCAGAAGGAAACGATATACCTGTTATTCTTGCTACCGCAAAAGAAACTATTCAAGATAAAAAAGAGGGCTTTAATTGTGGTGCCGACGATTATATGGTTAAGCCCATCGATCACGAAGAACTTGTTTTAAGAATAAATGCCATAATTAAGCGCGCGGATATTCGTCGCGAGAAAAAAATTACCGTAGGCAATTGCACTGTGGACTATCAAACACTGTCGGTATATAACGAAAAGGGCGACAAAGAGGTTTTTTCTAAAAAGGAATTTCTTATTTTATATAAATTACTTACCTATCCCGAACGCATTTTTACTAAAAGTCAGTTAATGGACGAGTTTTGGGGCATCGATAGCGACAGCTTTACGGATACAGTTAAGGTGCATATTAACAGAATACGTAATAAAATTGTAAAGTTTCCCGAAATAGATATTGTTACCGTACGCGGATTTGGTTATAGGGGGATAAAAAATGTTTAAAAAAGCGAAAACTTCAATGGCGGTAAGATTTACGCTTTTGGCATTTTTCTCGTTGCTGTTTTCATCGCTTATAATTTTATTTGTTTTTTTTGTGGGTGTTTGGTTAGGTTTTAAAATTCCTACGGCTAAATTATCACTGTTTATTATTTTGGCGTTCAGTGTATCTTGCGTGCTCGGCACGATTTTTGCCGGACTGTTTTCGCGCTCTATGAGTAAAGATTATGAACGTTTAAAAAAGATTATAAACGAAGTTGCAAACGGAAATTTCGATGTTGTTTTTCCCGAAGCAGAGGATGATCCTTACGGTCAAATAGGAAAGGACCTTAACACGATGGTTACTGAGCTAAAAAGCGTGCAAATTTTAAGAACGGATTTTGTTTCTAACTTTTCGCACGAGCTAAAAACGCCTATCACGAGTATTAACGGCTTTGCCGAACTGCTTGACCAAAACGATATAACTGATGATGAACGTCACGAATACGCGCGTATTATTTATGATGAAAGTTCACGACTGTTAACGCTTGCAAAAAACACTTTACTTTTAAGCAAGTTAGAAGGTCAATCGGTTTTAAAAGATAAATCGCTGTTTAAAATGGATAAGGTTATAGAAGACAGTTTGATTATGCTTTCTGCCGATGTTGAAAAAAAGAATATAAACATTACGGCAGAACTTGATAAAGCCGAGTATTATTGGGATGAATCGCTTGTTTCGCAGGCGGTAACCAATGTTATATCTAACGCCGTAAAATACACGGGCAAAAACGGACATATACATGTAAAACTTGTTAACAAAAACGGCGAAATGACTTTAACGGTTGCCGATAACGGCATAGGGATGGATAAAGAAACCGCTTCGCACGTGTTTGAAAGGTATTATCAAGGCGACCATTCGCGAAAAAGCGAAGGTAACGGTTTAGGTCTTGCCATTGTGGCGAAAATTATGTTTTTGTGCGGTGGCAGTATATCGGTTGAAAGCGAGCCTAATAAAGGTTCGATGTTTACTTTGACTTTTCCCGAGAAAAATCGATATGTTCCTTGCGTTGAGTAAAACAATAATTACATATTTAAATTTTTGAGTACATACATAAGTTTTTTGGGATGCAAAAAGTGGCGGTATAAGTTGATTATCGCTACTTTTTGTGTTTTTTTCATTGTTTTTTGTAATTGTTTTATAAAAGGGGTTGCTCATATTGTTTTATAAAGAACTTTTTGTAAATAAAGCGATGGCTATTTGCTTAAAAGTCCGCCTATAAGTTGATTATCATAATTTTTATACCAAAATAATCGGTTGTTTATAATTTGTTGAAGTTACTGTTTTTTATTTAATGATTGTAACTTTTAAAAAACTTTAAGATAAATATATAAATCTTAAAAGTGCGCACGCGCGCGCAAATACTTGTTATTTTTTTTATTTAATGATATAATTTAAGCCGCTTGGATAATATTTTTAAGCATTTTTAAGGATCGACCTATGCAAGCTGTAAAATTTGATAACGTAAATTTTTCATACGAAAAAGGCGTAAATGCCGTAAATTCGCTTTCGCTTGAAATCAACAAGGGAGAGTATATTGCCGTCGTGGGAAGAAACGGTAGTGGAAAAAGCACTGCGGCAAAACTTATTAACGGATTGATTTTACCTGATAGCGGCAAGGTTTTTGTTGACGGAACAGATACCGCCGATAAAGACAAGCTTTTTGATATTCGAAAAAAAGTGGGGATGGTTTTTCAAAACCCCGATAACCAAATGGTTGCCACTATTGTTGAAGACGATATTGTTTTTGGCCCCGAAAATTTAGGCGTGGAGCGTGAAGAAATAGGTAAAAGAATAGAATTTGCATTAAATGCTACGGGTACACAAAAATTTCGTACTCGCCCTTCGTCGCAACTTTCAGGCGGACAAAAACAAAGGGTTGCCATCGCCGGCGCGCTTGCGTTAAAGCCTGAAATTTTGATACTTGACGAGGCAACGTCAATGCTCGATCCTCTTGGCAGAAAAGAGGTTACCGACGTTGTTAAAAAGCTAAATAAAGAGCAGGGAATGACTGTTATTTCGGTTACTCACTATATGGAAGAAGCCGTTGACGCCGACCGCATAATCGTAATGAAAAACGGAGCAGTTGCGTTCACCGGCACACCCGAACAGGTTTTTGCAAGGGAAAGCGAACTTGCTTCTTGCGGTCTTTGCTTGCCGCGCGCCACATATATTTTTAACCGCTTAAAAGAAAAAGGCTTGCTTAGCGGTGATATAGTACTTACCGACGAACAGTTAGAGGAAAAATTATGCGCATTGTTTCAAAATATTTAAGTTTTTCGTATGACCCCAAAAAAAAGCCAAAGGATAGGGTTTATGCTTTAAAAGATTTATCGCTTACCATCGAACAAGGCGAATTTTTTGGCATTATAGGGCAAACGGGTAGTGGAAAAAGTACGTTTATTCAGCATTTGAATGCGCTAATTCCCTTGCAAGAAGGTGAGCTTTTTGTTGGAGATTACGATTTAAATCCAAAACAAAAGGGCTATAAAAAAATGCTTAAAAGCTTGCGTAGTCGCGTGGGAATGGTTTTTCAATACCCCGAATATCAGCTTTTTGCCGAAACTGTTTATAAGGATGTTGCTTTTGGTGTAAAAAACTTTTTTCCTGAACTTTCCGATTCTCAAGTAACGCGTCGCGTAGGTGATGCTTTAACTATGGTAGGGCTTAACTATTCGGCTGTTAAAGATAAATCTCCGTTTGAACTTTCCGGCGGACAAAAACGCAGAATAGCCATTGCCGGAGTGATAGCAACCGACCCCGAAGTTTTGGTTTTGGATGAACCTGTTGCAGGGCTGGACCCGGTAGGTAAAAACGAGCTTATGCAAGTTTTGCATACGCTCAACACCCCCGAAAGGACTGTTATAATAGTTTCGCACGATATGGACGAGGTATGTGAAAATTGTTCTCGTATTGCCGTTTTTGGCGATGGTAAATTGCAAACGAGCGGCACACCCGAACAGGTTTTTTCGTCTGAGCTTGCAAAATTCGGTAGTAACGACGGTGCTTTTAATAGGCTTAGTTTGCCCCTTGTTGCAAAAATTAAAAACAGTTTAAAAAAAGAGGGCGTTACGCTTGATTGTCCGTTAAAAACTAATTTTGTAATAGATGAAATTCAAAGGCAATATAGATTAAAAAGCGGTAAAAATTAACCAACATCGGTTAAAATTGTGTTTTGTGAATAATAATTGCATATTTTATAAGAGATTGTATACTGAGCAACACTAAAAAAC
>CAZPFZ010000164.1:0-4003 GCA_964585955.1 uncultured Acidiphilium sp. | reverse complement strand
TATGTTCGTAGTTGACCCCAACTGTGAAGACATTGCCGTTAAAGAAGCAAGAAAACTCAACATTCCCGTAGTAGCTATCACCGATACCAACTGCGATCCCGATATGGTTGATTACGTAATTTCCGGTAACGATGACGCTATCAGAGCGGTAAAACTTCTTTCTTCTATCATAGCAGACGCTGTTATCGAAGCAAAGCAAGGTGAAGATGCCGTTAACCGCGGAACCGAAAACGAAGTTACCGATATGGCTCAAGTAGAAGTTTCCGCTGAAGAAATAGCTCGTGAAGACGCTATTGCCGAAGCTGCAGTAGAAGCCGTTGAAGAAAAAAAAGAGAACAATAACTAATATATACGGATAAAGGAGAATTACTATGAACTTTACAGCTAAAGACGTACAAGCATTAAGAGAAAGAACAGGCGCCGGCATGATGGATTGCAAAAACGCACTTGTTGCTTGCGAAGGCGATATGGAAAAAGCTATTGATTTTCTTCGTGAAAAAGGCATAGCTAAAGCTGCTAAAAAATCCGGCAGAATTGCCGCTGAAGGTGTAGTTGACAGTTACATTCACATGGGCGGAAAAGTTGGCGTTCTTCTCGAAGTAAACTGCGAAACAGACTTTGTTGCTCGTGGCGATCAATTTAAAGCATTAGTACACGATATAGCTATGCACATTGCTGCAAGCAAACCCGAATATCTCGCTCCCGAAGATGTTCCTGCCGAAGTTTTAGAACACGAAAAGAACATTCTTCGCGCTCAAGCAAGAGAGGAAGGCAAGCCCGAAGCTATTATCGAAAAAATGGTTGAAGGCAGAATTAAATCTTATTACGAAGATAACTGCTTATTAAATCAAAAATTCGTTAAAGATACTTCTAAAACGATTTCTCAACTCGTAATCGAAGCTACCGCTCAAATCGGTGAAAAAATCGCCGTAAGAAGATTTGTTCGTTACGAAATGGGCGAAGGTTTAGAAAAGAAGAATGAAAACCTTGCTGATGAAGTTGCAGCTCAAGTTGCTTCTGCTAAAAAGTAATTTAATCAAAAATTAAGTTTTTTAAAGCCGCATTTAATGCGGCTTTTTCATTTGCAAAATGCTATTTTAACAAAATCTTGCTTTTTTATCATCCTAAGCGGCACTGTATTACATAGTCACACGAAGGAGCATCCTAATTAAAAAACGCAAAAAAAACTCTTTACCTATTATTTCGTGAGGTATCCGAAATATTATGGCAAAGAGTTTTTTAAGTTGTTAGCGGAATAGTATTAATCCGAGCGCAGTGCAATTACGGGATCGCGTTTTGCCGCAAAGCGCGAAGGTATCAAACCGGCAATTAACGTAAGAACAACGCTTATTGCAACTAAAATAACCGCGCCTAATGTGGGCAAAGATGCAATGTTTGGTATACCCGCAAGACTGTTTATAATAATACTTATAGGTATGTCTAAAATCAATGTTAAAACGATACCCATTATTCCCGATATAAAACCAATAATAATTGTTTCGGCGTTAAACACTCGCCCGACGTCGCTTTTAGATGCGCCCAACGAACGTAAAATGCCAATTTCTTTTGTGCGTTCCAATACCGAAATGTAGGTAATAACGCCTATCATTATAGATGAAACAACCAAAGATATAGATACAAACGCAATCAACACATAAGAAATAGCGTTAATAATTACCGTTATAGAACTCATCATCATACCCAAGTAATCGGTATACTGTATTTTTGTAGTTTCCGAAGTCTGTTGGGCATTATATTGATTTATTATATTTATAACGTAATCTTTGTTTTCAAAAGAGGAGGGATAAAACGAAATCGAAGTAGGTTTGCTTTTGTCAACCATGCCTATTGCAGAATAAGTTTCTTGCAAAATGGGGTTATCCGAAATATACTCCTTGCCCGAAAGTACGTCAACAATGTATTTGTAACCGTCGCTTTCCTGTGTCGCGTTATCAATATTGTTTTGCTGTTCTTTTACAATCTTACTGTTTTCCGACAACTCAATCATATGCGAAGTAAGTTGCGGAGTGTAAAAAACGTTTTGCGAAAGCGAACCTTCCGAAGAATTTTCTTTTAGTCTAACAATGCCCGTTATTTTTAATGTGATGGGGGAGGCAGTTGTCGTTTCGCCGTTAAACGTTTTGTTTAAAAAGCTTTTGTATTCGGCATCCTCTCTATCGTATTTAGAATAAATATTGTAGGTTTTTTCGCCAACCGTTTTGGTATTTGTTATTCTAAATAAATCGCTTTCAAGCAGTAAAGTGTATTCTTTGTTTAAAAATTCGTTAAAATCAAATTGTTTTCTAAGTCCGCCGCTTTTATAAAGTTCGGGGAATTTTTCTTCAAGTTTTTTATCGCTTGTTATTTCTCCGCTAACTTTATCGGCAACTTTATACGCCATTTCCGCAAACATATACCTAACTTCTTCGTCGGTCATAAGTCCCATCATATATAAAGCGTAATCGGGTAGGCGGTTATACTTATCAACAACTACGGTGAGCGGATAATATCCGTCTTTTTCGGGGGTTATTTCGTCAGCCCATTTGCCCTCAAGCAAATCGTATTGCGCTTTAACCAAGTCTAAACTGCCGGTCATTTCGCCCCAAGTTCCGCTCGTTTCCATTGTGTTTTTAAACCATAAGTAATATTGTTCAAAAAACTTCATGGTCGTTTCGTCGTCAATGTAATGTTCTATTTTATCAATATAATTAACTTCGTGGTAGTTCTTTTTTCCGTTTTCTGTATTTGCTGTAAAAAGTCTGTGCCCTACGTCATAAGAATAGTTAACTGCTGAAATTTTTTCACTGTCAATAAGTTCAGGGTGATCTTCCAAATAACTTTTAAAAGATGCTAAATCGTTAGAACCGTAGCTAAGCGAAACCGATTCAAGCATATTGCCGATCATCTTATTCGATGTAATTTGATCGTTTTCGGGGTATTTTTCAAGGTCAGGTTCTTTAGTTGCTCCCATAAACGATGTAATATACCCTGACATCGAAAACGCATTGCTACCTATAGTTACAGGATAGTTAGAAAGCGTGTTTTTTTGCACGTTTGCAATATAGTCGTTAAACCCTGCCGAAAGTGACAAAATCAAAGCTATACCAATAATACCTATAGAGCCCGCAAAGGATGTCAAAATAGTTCTTGCTTTTTTTGTTCCAAGATTTTTTAGCGAAAGCGAAAGTGCCGTTAACAGACTCATAGACGGCTTTTTTAATTTTTTGCCTTTACTTGTACTGTCTCTTTTTTGTTCTTGCTTGTTTGCAAAAGTGTATTCAAACGGGTTAGAATCTTCTTTAAGAATTCCGTCTTTAAGCCTAATTATTCGCGTTGAATATTTGTAGGCAAGGTCGGGGTTGTGCGTAACCATAATAACAAGCTTTTCTTCGGATAGCTGTTTTAAAATATCCATAATCTGAACGCTTGTTTCGGTATCTAATGCGCCGGTCGGCTCGTCTGCAAGAATTATATCGGGATCGTTTACAATAGCGCGCGCTATTGCAACGCGTTGCATTTGTCCGCCCGAAAGTTGTCGCGGTAGTTTGTTAAGCTGATCATTTAGTCCTACCTTTTCAAGTGCAGCTTTTGCGAGTTCTCTACGTTCTTTTTTGCTTACGCCCGATAGCGTAAGCGCAAGTTCCACATTTTCTATTATGGTTTGGTGCGGAATAAGATTGTAACTTTGAAAAACAAAGCCAATAGAATGGTTTCTGTAAGCATCCCAATCGCTATCGGCATAAAGCTTAGTCGAAACGCCGTTTATAACAATATCGCCTTGAGTGTATCTGTCCAAACCGCCTATAATATTCAATAAAGTAGTTTTCCCGCAACCCGAAGGACCCAAAACCGAAACGAACTCGTTTTTCCTAAAGCTAACGCTTATTCCTTTAAGAGCTTCTACCTTTTGTTCTCCTGCGTAGTAATCTTTAATTATGTTTTTTAGTTGTAGCATATGATTCTCCGTTAATATGTGTAAATTATATCGCATTGTGAGTAAAAT
>CAZPFZ010000163.1:0-4046 GCA_964585955.1 uncultured Acidiphilium sp. | reverse complement strand
GGACTAACGGTAACGATTACGGAATAGGCGATCCCTTCGTTATGCGTTGGAACGGTAAATATTATATGTATCCCTCTACAAACGACGATTACAGCGGTGTAAAAGTGTTTGTTTCGGATGATATGGTGAATTGGACGTATGCAGGGTACGCAGTATCCGATACCGACCAAACATCACACGGTGCATATGCTCCCGAAGTGGTATATTATGACGGATATTTTTATATGTGCCAATCGCGTGCGGGAAGGGGACATTACATATATCGTTCCGAAAGCCCTACGGAAGGTTTTAAGCTTGTAAGCAAAAATCCATCTTACGGCGATGCGTCCGATTTAAATTACGGCAATATGGGTATGGGAATAGACGGAGCCTTTTATGTTTCCGACAGCGGCGAATTATATATTTTGCATACATCTACTCCCGCCGGATTAAAATATAATAAAATAAGTGATGTAAACAACATTACAAACAGCACGATTTCACAAGATAAAACATTGGGCTATGCCAACCTTAACCATTGGATAGAAGGTCCCGGCATTATAAGGCGCGGCGAATACAGTTATTTAACTTATTGCGGCAACCATGTTTATTCAATAGGTTACCGAATAGGTTATTCCTATGCGCAAAATTTAACCGACCTTGGTGAATTTATTCAGCCCGAAGATAATATTACTATTATAAATACAGATTCCGAACACTACGGGTTAGGGCACAGCAGCAACGTTAACGGCCCCGATCTCGATTCTATTTATACAGCGTACCATTCTTTTGTAGGTGACGGACCTTGCAGAAGATATAATGTGGACAGATATTTTGCAAGCGGCAGTTTGTTAACGGCAAACGGACCTACTTGTCGTGCAGTTGCAATGCCTAACCGTCCTTATAAAGAGGCAAGCAGTGCAGAAGAACTTGTAAATCAAGAGGGTAAATATGTTCTCGGCGAACACGAAGGGTATTTTACCGCCGAATATAATCTCACTCCTTGCGATGGCCAAGCTTTATTTTTCGGTCAAGATTACTCTATTACTTTTGGCGAAAACCGCATAAATTTGTTAAAAAACGGAAAAGAAGTAGCAAATAAGCAAGTTAATTACACTCAAGGCAAATTGGTTACCGTCCGTGTGGAAAACGGAAACGGAATAGGCTATGTGTATTTAAACGGTATGCGTGTTATAGAGTATAATGCAACAAGCTCGGCGGGTAAAATAGCTTATGCTAAAAATCAAGGTGTAGCTTATACTGCATATACAAATGATGTGTTCGGTTCTTCCGATTTCGAAGCCATTAAAAATTTCCCCACGAGATTCCCCGCAACGTCATATTTAAAAGGTGAAAACAGGGGCTTTTCAATAAGAAAAGCAAGCGAGGCAGAAGGCGGTTTAAGATTAGGCGAAAAACAGGATATAACCATCAGCGAAGATGGCGAAAATGCCGTTAATTTGGGCAGTGGCGATTGGGTAAAATATGCCGTGGATATAGGTAGTACAGACCAATTTTCTCTTTCGGCAAAAATTCTCAGTGCCAAAGGTGCGGTAATTAAAGTTACTATAGGTAAAAACAGCATTACAAAAACGCTTAGCGATTGCGATTATCCCATCACTGTTAATTTGGGTAACATAACCGCAGTTGCCGCTGTTACTACCATGAAAGTTGAAGTAGTAAGCGGAGAAGCTCAACTTGTATGGTTTGAAGCACAAAAAGATGCAGCTATCGGCGACGTTAATTTAGATGATTACACTGTTTTAAGAGGTAACGTTGCAAAAACCGATGAAGGTTTAGTAATTATGGGTACCGATGCCACAGGTGACGACGGTGTAGTTACTTGGGGCGGAAAAGGTATGGGCGATTACGAGGTTGAATTTGTTTTATCCGCAACCGAAGATTCTAAAAATTTCGGCATTATGTTAAGGAGTAACTATTATTCATATCATAACGACCAACCTATAAATTCTTGGCGCGGATATTATTTGCAAATTTCTCAAACCCTTGCAACATTGCTTAGGATGGATTACGGTAGCAAAATGGTTGGCGCTTCTAAAAATCAAGACTTTATAAACGGTCAAGATCATACCATAAAAATGCGTGCCGAGGGCAACAGCTTTAAGGTGTGGGTAGATAATCAGCTTAAAATAGACACATCCGATGATTGCGCGTTTACCTATGGTAAAGTAGGTATATTCGTCGGCGTCGGAACGGTTACCGTAAAAGATATAAAAATAAGTAAGATATAACTATTATACTTTAAGGAGAAATTACATGAAACACGTTAAATGTTATATTCCGTCTTATCCTCGTCCCCAACTTGTAAGAGATAATTGGACTAACTTAAATGGCGAGTGGTTTTTTGGTTTTGGTGAGGACGTAAGTGCTGTTAACGCACTTATAGGGGCACTTCCTTTAAAAATAAACGTTCCTTTTTCTTACGAAACCGAGCTTAGCGGCATACATGATGAAAATATGCATAAAAGAGTTTGGTATAGCCGCACGATAAGCCGAAAAAAAGGTTGTAAAACGCTATTGCATTTTGACGGCGCGGATTATATAACCACCGTTTACGTAAACGGTAAAAAAGTAGGTAGTCATGTAGGTGCTTATTCAAGATTTTCGTTTGATATAACAAACTATTTAACCAAGCCCGAAAATATTCTTACAGTTTGTTGCGATGATGAAAATCATCCTTCGCAAGTTCGCGGTAAACAGCGCTGGGAAAATCAAAACTTTGGTTGTTGGTATGTTCAAACCACCGGCATATATAAAACCGTGTGGTTAGAGTATGTAAACGAAGTATATTTAAGTTCGCTAAAAATTACACCTTGTTTTTCCGATTTTTCCGTGCGGTTCGATGCTTCTGTCAGTAAATGTGCGGACGATATAGACATATGTTACGACATATCGTTTAACGGCATGCATATTCAAAGCGCTTGCGTTTGTGCTTGTGATATAGAAAACGGTGTAACGGTAAATTTATCAAGTGCAAAAATGCGTTATCAGGTAGAACATTGGTCGCCCGATAATCCTGCTCTTTACGATGTCGATATAACGGTATACAAAAAAGGTAGAGTGGTTGATAAAGTAGGCTCATATTTCGGTTTGCGCGATTATCGCGCTTCAAACGGCAAATTATTGCTTAACAATATGCCTTTTTATGCAAAACTTGTTTTAGATCAAGGTTATTGGCGTGAATCCGGCATAACGCCTCCTACCGAAGAAGCTTTGGCGCGCGATATACAGTTGTGCAAACAAATGGGCTTTAACGGCGCAAGAAAGCATCAAAAGGTAGAAGATGAGCGGTATTTTTATTACGCCGATATAATGGGCTTTACCGTGTGGTGCGAGCTTCCTTCAAATCATTGGGCAAACGACCAATCAAGTGTTGAAATAACTCAAGAATGGTTGCAAATAGTACGCCAAAATTATAATCATCCTTCGCTTGTTACTTGGGTTGTGTTTAACGAAAGTTGGGGCGTTAGAAATATTTATTCAAACGAGCATCAACAAAATCTTGCAAACGGATTGTATTATTTAACAAAGAGTATAGATACAATGCGTCCTGTAATTTCAAATGACGGTTGGGTTCATGCTAAAAGCGATATTTTAACATTGCACCATTACGAGCAAGATGGTGAAAAGCTGTATGCGCATTATGATAATTTTAAAAAGATTATAGAGGGAGACGGGGCAAACTGCCAAAATTTGCCCTATGCTTTGGGCTATAAATACGAAAATCAGCCTATTATATTTAGTGAATTTGGCGGAACGGCTTACGTGCGCGATTCTCAAAACGGCAATTGGGGGTACGGCATGGGTGTAAAAGATAGCGAGGAATATATTAGTCGGTTAACTTCACTTGTAGCGGCTATTAAAAAAATGGGTGTTAACGGATATTGTTACACTCAAATTACCGATGTTGAGCAAGAGGTTAACGGTTTACTGTTGCCCGATAGAACACCCAAGGTAGACTTAAAAGAAATATTAAAAATCAACAGCTAAAAAAATTTTAAACTAATTTTTAATTTTTTAAAAAAGCAATTGAATTTATTGTTGAA
>CAZPFZ010000162.1:0-4047 GCA_964585955.1 uncultured Acidiphilium sp. | reverse complement strand
GATCTTATACAGTATAACACTGTCCGACATTTTAGTCAAATAAATTTTTTATACACATAATTTATTTATCGTCGGATATCAATACGGCTCTGCACGGTGAACCGTCTGCCCCTGCCAAGTTTAACGGTGCGGCGTTTAAAAAATAAACTCCCTCGGGTACTTTTGATAAATTTATTCCTTCAAGCAAAATAACGTTAGCGCCCAAAAGCACAAGATGCACAGCCATGGGTTCATCCTGCGGTCCAACCGTTTGCGGTTGGTTGCCTAAAAGCAAAATATTTGAAGACGCAAACACTTTTGCCGCCTCAAGCGATACTTCAACGTCACCTTTTATAAGAATTCTTTTTACACATTCGCTATTTTGTTCTTTAGCTTTTTTGATTATATTTAAAGCATCGTTTTTAGTAACAACACCGCAATGCTCGGCGACATAAGCCATTCCGATAAAAGCATCTAAGCTTATTACGTCTACCGTTTTACCATCTTTAATAAAATGAAAAGGCGCATCGATATGCGTACCGTTATGTACACACATTGATAATGCAGTCAAATTATATTCATCACCGTTTTTTATTGATTTTAGTTGGCTTTTTTTAGGTGCAGGATCACCGGGATATACTTGACAACCAAACACTTCTTGCGAAATATCGTAAATTTTCATAATTTAATTCTCCAATAATACTAAATATTGCAAAAATCTATAATGTCGAATAAAAAAGCATTACCGCTTTTAGGCAAGTTAATTGTATCACAAAATCTTGCATTATTCAATATATTCAGGGTTAGAATATAAAAAACCCCCGAATAACGGTAAAAAGTAACTTTTAGCTATTCGAAGGCAATTTATTTATATATTATTATGTTGGTGAACATGCAAACAGAAAAAATTAAGCCTTTTTTTGATAATATTCTTTACCAAAACCCAAGCTTATAAGCAAAGCGTCGTCTACCCTACTCATTGTTTGTGGAGGCAACAGCCCTATACGTTCTTTTAGCCGACGTTTATCAATAGTGCGAATTTGCTCCAACAAAACAACGCTGTCTTTGATAAGCCCGTAAGTGCTTGCGTTAAGTTCTATGTGCGTAGGCAAACGCGCTTTATTTATTTTACTTGTAACGGCAGCGGCTATTACGGTCGGACTGTATTTATTGCCCACGTCGTTTTGCACGACAAGCACAGGTCTTACACCGCCTTGCTCGCTCCCCACAACGGGGCTGAGATCCGCGTAATACAGTTCGCCTCTTTTTACAAACTGAAATTCATTATCCATAATTAATCGCGCCCCGATATATTTTATGCCGCAAGGGGCACGTTTCGTTGCGCAATTATATTATGAACTTGCTCGTTTTGTTTTATACCGCTTAAAAAATTTTTTTACCGTTTAATTTACATTATAATTAAAACGCACAGCTTAATGTTGCGTACTAAGTAACATTGACTGCGCGTATATAAAAAAGTTATTCCGACAAACATTCATATATTTGTTTCCGCATTGCAATAAGCGAAGGTTGCGAAAGATCCCTCGGCTTTTTTTCTTGGTCCATCCTTTCGTTTAACAAAACGCTGTTATTGCCAAGTACAAAAAGATTATCGGCTAAGGTTAATGCTTCGTCTATATCGTGCGTAACGTATATTACCGTTTTGGGCATTTTTTGCAAAAAGTCAAGCAATAAGTCGATTAACTGCCTTTTCAGTGCATAATCTATAGATGAAAAAGGCTCATCCATAAGCAATGTTTTAGAAGGGTACAAAAACGCCCTTATTAAACTTACGCGTTGTTTTTCGCCACCCGATAAACTTGACGGGTAACAATCTATTTTATCGTCCATACCTGTTTTTTTAAGCATAGCATGTATATCGGCGTTAATTTGCTCTTTATTTTGCTTTGTAACCTTTAAAACGTAAGATAAATTTTGTCCAACGGTAAGGTGTTCGATTAGTCGCGGTGTTTGAAAAATATAAGATATTGGTTTTTGCACCGTTATGCTTCCGTCGTAATCGGTTATACCCGACAAAATATTGAGTAGCGTTGTTTTACCAATACCAGATTTACCCATTATTACATTGATTTTTTCATCGGCAAATTTGAGATTGAAATCGCTAAAAATCGACTTATAGCCGTACTTCTTATTAATTTTTTCGAGCGTTGCCACGGTATATCCTCCCTGCAAAATATATTAATAATTTTAAAAGACATTCCAATGCAAACCCCAACAAAATAGCGACTAAGGTATATGCAATAAGCTCGGAGGTATCTAAATTTGCTTTTGCCGAAAACATAAGATTGCCTATGTTGAATCCGCTTTGAGAAACCGCCTCGCCCGATACGGCTATTTTTACAGAAAAAGACAAATAACCAAGACATTCGGCATATATCGTTTTTGCCACGTGCGGTAAATATAACTTTAAAACTACATCCTTCCTTTTTACATTATAAACGGCTGACATTTCCAATAAATCTTTATCTATACTTAAAATTGCCGAGTAAATTTTTGTATACATTAGCGGAAAAAGTACCAATATACAAACAAGATACGGACTGTTTTCGGAAGACATCCATAATATAGATAAAAAGATCACGCTCATTGTGGGCGCAACGCGTATAATAAGCGTTAGCGGATAAAGTATTTTTTCAAAAATACGGCTCAAACTTGACATAACCGCACAAAAAACCGCCGCAATAAACGCTATAATGAATGACGCAACCGCATGGCTTGCCGTTGATATTACACCGCGATAAAACACAGGCGTTTTTAAAAGTTCAAATAATTTTTTTATAGTTTGCGTTGGTGAAGGCAACAAAAACTCAACGTTTACGTAAGCCGCAACCGCAAACCATAATGCGACAACAGCCGCTATGGCAATTAACGAATATAATGTTGAATATTTGCTTTTCATATGCGCACCTTTAAGTAATTTGCAAAAAACGATCGGCTATTATTTTATCACCGATAATTATTTTAACCAACCGTTTTTATCTATTAAAACTCAAATAATAACCGAAATAAGCTTAATATTAAGCAAGATAAAAATCGTCTTCGGGAAGTTTACCGCCAAAGAAAGATTTTGTTTCGGCATTTAACGACGTTGCCTCGGTAAAATATTTTTCCAAGGGCTGCTTTGCTTGTGCTGCGGAAAGATAGCCTATATTACACTGTTTAACCAATTCTTCGGTAAATGTCATTTTAAGCGAGGACTGTTGCGCCGTTAAAACTTCGTTTATTGCCGAAGGATTTTGAGTTATGTATTCGGTATTTTCGGATAAAGCTTTTCTTAAAGCGGCTATGAACGAACCGTCGTTTGCTACCGCGCTTTTTACGGCAACACCGGCTTGCGGATATGCGTCGGTATTGTAGTTTTTCCATTCTTGCTGAAAATCAAACACGGTTTGAGTGCTTAATTGCTTGTTTGCTCCGACAACCGCAGGCTGACCGATTACACCGTAATTTGCCCGTTTTGATGAATTACCGCTAAACCAAGCCTTCATTGCGCTAATTACTGCAGGTGCCTCGTTTACATATTGTAAAGCAACCTTGCCTTGTACGGGGACGTCGCTTTCGACATATTCGATGTTCTCTTTACTTAAAAAGTATTTTAAAAGCAGTTCGGGCGTGTTGCCTTTGCCTATGCTGTAAACAACTTCTCCTACTAAATCGCTAAGCGAGTTGATCGTTTCTTGACCTATCATATACATTACGCCGAAAACGTTTACCGAAGCAAGCTTTATATCAACGCCTTTATTGTAAAGGTTTGCCGCCGCATTGGTGGGCAGTACGGCTATATCGGCATTTTTTGTGTATTCTTGAGCGATATTTGCAGCAGGAACCACTTTATATGTCATTTTATGACCGTCGATTTCGGGATAGTTTTTTATAAGATTTACCGCGGCTAAAACAGGTGCACCGTCAGGCATTACCATTGTATATTCCGCTTTAGTTTGGGAGACGCTGTCGGGTACGTCGGTTTGGCCGCAGCCGAACATTAAAAAAGACATAACGGTAACACATAAATAAATAATAATTTTTTTCATTTTTTCTCCTTAAAGT
>CAZPFZ010000161.1:0-4063 GCA_964585955.1 uncultured Acidiphilium sp. | reverse complement strand
CTCTTTTATACTATATTACAAATTAAAAACACTGAAGCCCATTGCTGAGTTTTATTAAAAAAGCAAAACGGCTTTTTTATTAGACATTTTTTTGTTTACTATTTTTATATACATTTTTGCGTTGGTTTGACTTTAATGTATTCTTAAACTCGTTGGCACGTAAAATCATATTTTCGGCATGCCGTAAAGCGATTGCATCACTATTATCGCCACCAATTAAACGCACAATTTCACCGACTTTTTCGCTACTTGAAAGACACTTTACATTGGTAAATGTTTTTCCGTCAAGTTCGGTTTTGTAAATTTTTAAAGCACGATCGCTCATTGCGCTTATTTGCGGTAAATGCGAAATTGCTATAATTTGATTGTTTATTGATATTTCACCGAAATTTTCGGCAACTACAGCCGCAGTATTGCCACTTATGCCTGCATCTATTTCGTCAAAAATAAACGTTTCACACGAGGAAACAGACGCTTGCGTTTTTAAGGCAAGCATAAATCTGCTCATTTCTCCACCACTGATTATTTTTGAAAGAGGTTTGCAAGGTTCGCCGACGTTTGCAGAAAACATAAATTCTATTTTATCGAGCCCGTTAGCCGAATAAACAATATCCGAGTTGTTTTCGGGAAGCTTTTCAAACTCAACATAAAACCGCGCGCCGGGCATAGCAAGTTGAACGAGCTTTTGAGTAACTTTTTCGGACAGGTTTTGAGCCGCTTGCTTTCTTTTTTGAGATAAATTTTCGCAAAGCGAATACGCAACATTGCATAACCTTTCACGTTCGGCAAGCAATGCCGCGGTTTGTTTTTCGTAATCGGCAAGCATGTCACGCTCGGCTGAAGCCTTTTGCAAATATTCGGTTATGTCTTCTATCGTAGTGCCGTATTTCTTTTTTAATAAGCGGTATACGTCTAACCTTTTTTCAATTTCGTCGGGATCGTAAGACTGAAAATCAAAATTATCTATATAATCTTGCACGGTATCGCTTACGTCGTTGATTTCTTCACGAGCGGAAGCTAAACGGTCGACGAGTTTTTGATATTTTTCGTCAAACGACGCGACCGCTTTTAGCGATTGCTCGGCAATAATTAACGCATCTGCGGCACCGTTTTCGTCGCTTAACGCAGTGTGGGCACATGCAAAAGCATTGATTAATTTTTGCGCGTTGGCTATTTTGCTTTTTAACGATACAAGTTCCTCTTCCTCGCCTGCCTTTAAATCGGCTGCAGCTATTTCGTTAATTTCGTAATCGAGCATTTCTAACCGTCTTGCACGTTCTTCCGGAGTGCCGCCCGATGCGGCAATTTTTCCGTCGGTGTGTTTAATTTGAAGGATAATATCTTTTAATTGCTCCTTTAACGATACAATATCGTCGCCGACATCTAAACATTCTAACTGCTTTGCTTTATTAAGAAGTGTAAAATGCTCGCTTTGACCGTGTACGTCGACCAAGAGCGACGTTACCTTTTTTAACATAGCAGCTGTAACTGTTTCGCCGTTAAGCTTTATATATCCGTTTCCGTTAATATCAAACTTGCGTTTTATTACAATTTCGCCGCTATGTTCTATATCGTATTCGCTTAATATTTCACAAACGCTTTCGGGCAAACCGACAAACGAACATTCGACAAGACAAAACTGCTCTCCGTAACGAATCATCGTTTTATCTGCTTTTGCGCCCAACACAAAATTTATTGAGTCGAGTATAACCGATTTACCTGCCCCCGTTTCACCCGATAAAACATTTAAGCCTTGACAAAATTCTATTTCTGCCTGCGTGATTAACGCCACGTTTTTTATGCTCAATGTTGATAGCATTACCCTTTTCACCCGCCCTTTTACGCGATTAATACAAGCCGTTATTTTGCGGTTTTATCGCACTTGCTTGTTTATAAGTTGCTTGTTGCAACCAAGAAAAAACAATAGTTTGTTTTAATTACCGTAATTCTTACAGTTTTGGATTAAAGTAATTCTTGCAATTTAGCAACGACAGCAACGGCTTCTTCGGGGGTGTGGGTAACAACGAGCAATGTGTCGTCGCCGGCAACGCAACCGATTATTTCTTTATAATTAAGACTATCTACCGTGGCGCCGACAGGGTTACCGTTACTTATAAGTGTTTTTATTACTATTAAGTTACCTGCGGCTTCGATTGAAAGCACTGCAGCTTTAAACAAGCTGAGAAATTTCGTGTTATCTACCTGCTTGCCTTGAGTAACCTGAGCATAACGGTATTTTTTTACCGAACCGGCAACTTTAATAAGTTGCAATTCGTTTATGTCTCGCGATATTGTTGCTTGCGTTACGTTATAGCCACAACTGTTTAAAATACCTATTAATTCTTCTTGAGTTTCTACTTCGTACTGCTTAATAATATCTAGCAACTTTTGCTGACGTTTAATTTTTGACATTACGATCTACCTCCCCACATTAGTAATTTATTATTTAACTTATCGAAAAAATCCTTGCCCTTGGCAAGATTTATGTATTGTTCACTTTTAAAAACAACTACTTCTTCTTGAAACAAAGTCTCGCCGACGTATTTTCCGTCTGCAAAAAGTCCGCACTTCTCGTTTACTGCCGAGTTTTTTATTTTTAATACCGTTTTATCACAAAAAACAATTGGTTTTGCATACAGCGAATGCGAACACAGTGGCGTTACCGCTATTGCGTTTAATTGAGGCGATAAAATTGAACCGCCCGCTGAAAGAGAATATGCCGTTGACCCCGTAGGCGAACAAACTATTATTCCGTCTGTGTTATAATCGGTTAAATGTTTATCGTTTGCATAAAGTGAAAGTTTAACCGTGCCCCCCCGTGAAGTTTGACAAACCTCGCGCTGAACGGTGACTTCGTTTAAAAAATAAACTATCGTTTTATTAAAACTTGCACTATATAAATATTTTTTTTCAAAGGATAAATCGTTGTTTTGTATGGCTGTTATTAGCTCGGATATTTCCTCTTTATCATACGAACTTAAAAATCCGAGATTGCCTGTGTTTACCGAAACAAAAGGCGCACCGCAAAAAGCAAAACAAATACTTTTTAAAAAAGTACCGTCACCGCCGAATACAATGATTAAATCTACTTTATAAGCGGCAGCGTCTACACTGCAATTCATATACTCGAAGGATATATTTTGCGGCAAATTTGCAACAAACTGTTTTGCAACATTTTTAGACGTCTCGTCATTTTTTGTGATTATTCCGATTTTTTTATACATATTTCAATTTTATATTTATGCATAAAATGCATAATATTACAATAAAAATTCAAAAACAAATACACTGTTTTTAGTCTATTAAATGCATTTTAAAAGGTCTTGTAAGGGAATATTTTCACCCTCTTTTTTTATCATAGCTATGTATTCGCGATTTTTGTTTTTATCTACAGTAACCTTTATCGCACCGCAAAACACAAGATTTAAATTGATTACGAATTGGTACATTTTGGTTAAAACAGCTATAATTTCTTTATCGTCGCGCAATATTCCGTTTTTTACTTTCATGCGCTTGCCCGTTTCGAATTGCGGTTTTATTAAAGCTAAAATGTATCCGTCCTCTTTTAACAAATTTATCAAAGGGGGCAAAATATATTCGAGAGAAATAAAACTACAATCTACAGTTATACCGTCGGCAAGCGTTTCAAACTGCTCTTTAATTAAGTAGCGCGCGTTCGTTCTATCCATTACGCAAACGCGCTCATCGCAGGCAATTGTTTTATCTAAAAGCCCCTCGCCTACGTCTATAGCGTAAACTTTTTTGGCATTATGTCTAAGCAAGCAATCGGTAAAACCGCCGGTTGAAGCACCTACGTCTAAAAAAATTTTACCGTCGATTTGGGGCATAAAATAATTGATTGCTCGCTGCATTTTATAGCCGCCCAAAGAAACAAATGGTTTTTCTTCGGCGCAAATTTCAACCTTATCCGTTGCTACGTTGACGTCGTAAGAGGGTTTATCTATAACATTTCCGTTAATTAAAACTTCACCTTTTTTTATTCCCTCAACGGCTTTATTGCGTGACTTATAAAGATTGTTTTCAGTAAGAAATACATCTAATC
>CAZPFZ010000160.1:0-4100 GCA_964585955.1 uncultured Acidiphilium sp. | reverse complement strand
ATTATATCACATTTTATTATTTTTTTGTTGAGAAAAACTTACTTTAAATAAAATATAATGTGCACATTTGTGCACATTACATTTTTTATTTTATTCAATTACGATTGAATGAATTGTAAAGCTACCTTCTGATATTTGAACATCAGTATCAACCATTATAACAATAAATGAAATAGTTTCTTCAACAGGAAAATCGATTGTATAAACAGTTTCTGTTGATGTAATATTGAAGACTTTTTCATCTCGATCATTTGGTTTTACCATTATTTTATGAGCTTCATCTGAAGATAAAGTTAATTTTAATTTTGTTCCTTTAACTCCAATTGAAGGTTCTAATTTCATGCTTTGATAAGTATCAGTTTTATCAAAAGTAACTACAATTTTATTATCAGTTTCAGTAAAAGTAAAAATTGTATTTGTACCGTTATTATCTTTTGCAGTCCAAGTTAATTCAACTGTTCCTGCATCTTCTAAAGTCATACTAATTTTGAATGTACCATCATTAACATCTGAATTAAAGTTTGCAAAAATTCTTACTTCAGTAATTACTTCTGGTAAATTTGTGATTGTAGCATTACCAGCATTATCAGTTAAGTTAATTGTTGTTTGGTAACCATTATCATTATTGAATTTAACTAAAATTTCTTGAACATTATCTGATGTTACACTAACGTTTACTTTTTTACCAGTTGATACAAAAGGAACTACGTTACCATATACGCTATCCCAAGTGCTTTTTCCTGTAAAGGCAACATTCATCATTGTATCTTCTTTAGTTACTGTAAATAAATTATTTGATCTTAATGCGCTATGTAATTCATTTTCAACATTTGTTACATATTTTAAATCAGCAGATTTAATTGTAAATGTACCTGTTGCATTTTTTTGACCAGGCGCAGCAAACACTAATATTTCTTTTAAATTTTCAACAATTGGAATATAGAAATCTTTTTCAGTTTCTGTAAGAGTAATATCATATTCTTTATTATTTGAATCACTTACTGATTTAAATTTCAAAACTAAACCAGCAGTCCCTGTTGCTTTAATAACTAAATAATTAAATTCATTAGTTACACCACTAATTAAAACTTTTGCAGTTGACCATTCAAAATCACCTTTATCAAATGTTACAACAGTATCAGTTCCTGACATTGTAACATCGTATACTTCATCTCCGCCATCATGCCAATTTCTATTAACATTGAATGACTCACCAGATGTATATTCATTAGTAACAGGACCTTCAACAAAAGTTACACCAACTTTAGTAATAGTTAAATTTCCATTTGCTCCAGCAACTTCTGGACTTACGAATATTAATATAGTTTCTAAATCGCCACTAATTGCTTTTGTAAATGTAACATCTGTAGTAGTAACATTTACATATTCTTGTAATGAACCATTATCATTTGGTTTAACTAAAATTCTAACATCGTTTGAAGATTTAAATGTCATATATAATTTATCAACATTTGTTAATTTTTCATCAAGTGTTAATTTAAAGAAATACCAACCAGCTTGTGCAACATCATATTCAACACTAACTTCTGTACCTTCTGTATTTTCAGTTATTTGATAGTATTCATTGTTAGAACAATCACTATATGAACCGACGATTGGAGTTGTTTCTTCTTCTTTTGAAAGTTCAACTGATTTTAATTCAAATGTACCAGTTACTTCTTCTGTAGGATTTGGTGCAATAAAGATAAGAATTTTGGTAAGTGGTGATGCTAATTTATCACCAGTTAATACTAATTCTTGTTCTTCACCTGTAAGATCAACCCAAGATTCATAAGCATTATTGTCGTTAAGTTTAACTAAAATTTGTTTACCACTAACACCTTTAAATACTAATTTAATAGCCGTAATATCTGTATTTTGACCATTAATAATTGTTCTAATTGTTGGCCAGCCTCCAGCTTCAACTGTATAATCAACTTTTATACCTTGAGTTGCAGCTGATATTGTATAACTAGATACATCTTGTGTATAGAAACTATTTACAACATCAATAGTCTTATCTTCAACCATAACATCTCTAACAAGAGTCGCTTCAATAATTTCTAATGTTCCTGTTTCACCACCAGCTTTTCCTGGTTCGCAGAATAAATGCATTTCAGTCATATTTGCAGGAATTGCAGCATAAACTGTTTGTTCTTCGCCAGTTAAATCAACCCATTTTTCATAAGCACTATCATTATTTGGTTTAACTAAAATTTGTGTGCCAGTACCTTTTACAACTAATTTAATATATTTAAATTCATTTGTTAAGTTTTCAATTGTAGTTTTGAATGTAGTCCATTCACAACTTGAATGCTTTGTATAATTAACAACTGTCTTTGAACCATCTTCAGTTACAGTATATGTTCCTGTGTTATTATCAGTCCAATAATGATTAATATCAAAAGATTCATAGAATTTATCATAAGTATTAGTTGTAGGCATTTCTATGCCTTTTACTTCATTTGCAAAATAAGCTTTATGAATTGTAAATTCACCGGCGTTTGTTGATCCTGGATTACCAAAAATAATTACTTCTGATAATGTGCTTAAATTTGCAACTTTAGAAACATCAATGAAAATAACTTGTTTATCAGTACCAAGTTTTACAGTTTGACTTTCACAGCCATCTGCTGCTTTAATCATAATTGAAGTTTCATTTGTTGAACTTGCTTCTACAACATAATATTTAAATTTACTTAAATCACCTTCAAGATAAGATTTTAATGTTGAATAATTATCTTTTTTAGTGAAAGTAACTTTTAAACCATCTGTTACTTTTTCAACAGTATATACTTTATCACTGCCATCATACCAATTATTTGAAATATCAAATTCATCATCAGTACCATTATATTTATTTTTTACTATTTCTTCAATTTCAATTGGAGAAGTTTCACTCATATAAGCTTCGTAAATTGTAAAACTACCATCTTGAATAGCGTTTGGCGAACCAAATAAAACAATTTTTGCGATTGCATTTTTTTGATCATCAGTTAAAGATCTAATATCTAATACAAATGTTTGTTTTGTTCCATCAAATGTTTCATTTGTTTCCTTTGCAACTCCAGTACCTTCAGCCTTAATTAAGAATTTTTTACCTGCATTACCTTGTGCAACTACAACAACAAAGTTAAACTTTGTAAATCTACCACGGACTTGAGATTGAATACATGACCAGCTGTTTCCTTCTTGTTTTCTATAATCAACTGTTACTTCTTTTGTTTCAGCATTTTGTTGAATTGTATAAACGCCATCTTCACCATTTTCTGCCCATTTTGCATTAAAATCAAATGTTTCAGAAACACCATCATATTCATTTATGCTATTTGGAACATTATCAAAATCTGTTTGAATGATAAATCCGTCTGCAACAGCTGTATCAAAAGTTAATTTTGAAATTGCAACTTGACCAGAAGTTTTAACTCTTCCAGCTGCAGCGTAAACTCTTATTTCTGTAACACTCTTTAAAATATCTTTATGTGGCATTAAATTCCATTCATAAGTTGATGCAGTATCAATAACATTTAATGATACAGAAAGAGTTGTTTCTCCAGCAACTAATTCAATTTTTGCATCACCCATACCATTAAGAGTAATAACTAATTTTTTATAATTGCTTAAATTTTTATTACTAATAGCTTTTTTTATATAAGCATTACGATGAGTCTCGTCTTCATTTTTTGTATAATCAAAATCAACCAATTCGGTTGTGTTGGCCGCAAAACTATAAACATTTGTTTCGTCACCAACAATAAATTCGCCTAAAGCATTATATGGATCAGTTTTTTCATTTTTTTGACAAGAAGCTAATCCAAAAACGCTCATTATTGCAATTAATGCAATAAATAGTTTCATCATTTTTTTCATTTAACGTTTTTCCTCCTTATTTTTGAAACGTTTAAATTTTGCGATAATATTATATCATAGAAAAAAATAAATAGCAATTTTTTTGCAAAAATTTTGCAAGCCTTTTCATATTTTAAAAAATATCTAGATTGCTCTAGATATCATTTTTAGGAAATGGAAAAATTAATAACGTATTTGTTGTTTTTTGATATTCTTTATAATCATATTTTTGGCTTAATTCTCTTTTTTCC
>CAZPFZ010000159.1:1277-4133 GCA_964585955.1 uncultured Acidiphilium sp. | reverse complement strand
CCCAAAACAATACCCGTTTGTTTTACAACATTGGGCATTTTAGGCCAAGTAACGTTTTTAAGTTCGGACCACATTTCTTTAGCTTTTTTGCCGATCCATTTAAAAAATCTTACAAACGCATTAGGCTTTTTATTTTTAACCTTTTTGGGTTCATTTGCTTTTACGCTTTTTTTAGTTTCTTTAACTTCGCTCATTTTAAACCTCTCGCAGAATTTTTTTAACGCAAGAAACAACCGCCCTGCCGTTACAGATTATAAAAAACCTTATTTAGATTCTTTATGAGCGGTATGTTTTTTACAGAACGGACAATACTTATTTAATTCGATTCTATCGGGTGTATTTTTTTTGTTCTTGTAAACGTCGTAATTGCGTTGTTTGCATTCTGTGCATGCAAGCGTAATTCTTGTTCTGATTCCTTTTGCCATTTTTTGCCTTCCTGAATGTCTGCTTTAAGCAAACAGACTAACATAAAATTAACACCCCGCATTCCGAGGTGCTAATTCATTTTACAATATATATTTATATATGTCAACAAATTTTTTGCCTTTTTTGCAAATTTTTTAATATTTTTTCCTTTTTTTGCTGTTTTAGGGCGTCCTTAACATTAATCTTCGCAAATAAACTTGGGCAACACCCCCGTAATTAATGCAATTTTGTTAAACCGCGCTTGTTTTGCAAAAACAAAAACGTCAAAATATAGCCAAAAAGTTTTTGTGTTTACGTAAAAATTTTAAAAATAGCGCGAACGGCTTTATAGAAAAATACACCAATGGGCATTACGAAAAAGAATACGGCAACTGCTACAACTACTACATACGCTGCAATTTGTATAACCGTGCCAAATTTGACCTGTATTACCCTTATTTTTTTTGCAAATACAAAATATGCAACGGCAAACAAAAGCGCGCAAATTAGTCCGATTAGAGCCAACTTGACGTATGGCGAAGAATACTTTATAAAAACATGATTTTCACCTTCGGTTAACGGAACAAGCATAAAGCCGAGGTCATTTTCTGCCATTTTACATTCGACGCCATTAACGTACACGTTATGTCCCGGTAATGCAATGTAGTTTAAAAACAAGTATTCGTCCGATTTTGCAGTTACGTCGACAATTATATTGCCGTTTTCTATTTGCAACTCGCCCTGTTTTGACTTTGCAAGTTCGGATAAACTTTTAACCACCGAATTTTCAAGACGATAAACTTTAGTATGTGCGAGTATATATTCCCTATCCAAAGAGGTACCTATAGATTTAATATTGATTGTTGTTGATGTACCCATTTTTACCGAACGGGAGCTATCGAGATTTTTTTCCTGATCGGCTTTATAGCTACCTTTTACATATTTTATATCTTGGTAATTTTCAAAATCAAACACAATGAAAAAATAGGACGATGAGGCATATGAATAGGAAATTTTAAACACGCCGGGATTAGACGGATCTTCGTTTACATTAGATATATTAACTTCGGTAAGCGAATATCCGTCGCCGCCAAGCATTTTTAGCAATCCGTCGTAATAATCTAACAATGTTCCATCCGAATATTCGCTTACAGCGTTAGGAACAGTAAATGCATGCGGAAATGAATACAGACTTTTATAAAGACGATAATCACCTATATCTTTTATATTCCCTTCGGCATCTGTTAACTCTGTTACTCCCTTAACAGCTTCATAATTGGTAGGAACGTATTCATCTTCGGTAATGTAATAATCATAACCCAAAAGGCAATCGCCGAAAAATGTTCCGTTGTAACTCTTCATTGTATTTATGCCGTTGCCTCCGTAATCAAAAAAGGAAGTTACTTTAAAGTTACGAGCATCTATTACGGATGAAAAAACCGACACAGCGTTTGTGTGCAATGTAAAAACAGCATCGGCTGTAACAAAATCGCGTTTGTATTTTACACGGGCATAATCATTGCCATCAAGTTCTTTTATATAATCGGTTAGAACACCTATACGGTCGTAATCGGTAGTATCTCGTATGTTTCCGGTGACAAGATATGAACCGTAAAAAGTGCTTTGCCCAGCAACTATAAGTAGTAAAATAAGTGCGGCGAAATTAACTTTTATCTTTTTAAATTTTAGCAATAAACCCGCCAATAGCACCATTATCGCGACAATTGCGAATACGCATGCACTAACCTGCAACCCGCCGTATGAGTGAGCAAAACCACTCGATGAAAAATATTTAAACAGGTCGTTTTCAATTGCATTATAAAAAATTAGCATGCCACCGAGTGCAATTAAACATACAGCAGATAAAAGTATGTACCACAAGATCCTCTTATTGGGTTTTATAAAATCTTTAACTTTAACTATGACTGTTTGCGCATTTTCTATAGTTTTTTCGGTATCTTCTGCCGATTGCATTTGATTTTTTTCGTTGGAATAATCCGCATTTGCAACTGAACAAATATTTACATCTGAGCAATTTGAAATTTGGTCCGCAAAAGTGCTATCAATTGCATTTTGTGTATTGCCAAAGTATGCATGTTTAAATAAATCGTCGGCATACATAGCGGCAACAAACAAAAAGTAAAATCCGTTTAAAAAACCAAACCTAAACGAGTAGCTATAATAAGAGCCAAAATTTAACAATAAACAGCATTCATCGCATAAAACCGGCAACAACGTAATCAAGCCTGCCGTTAATAAAAATCGGTCTATAGGTCGATTAACACCATGTTTAACAAAATACAACAAGGTAAATATAACAACCAAAGCATCGGTTGCTATATAGGATGTTTTTTGATATAACGCCTCTGCATTTATATCGTTAAACAAATTTGAAAAGATGCCCGTTTTGCGCGCCGACGCCATAAAAGCAGACAAAGAGGGTAACAATAC
>CAZPFZ010000159.1:0-1177 GCA_964585955.1 uncultured Acidiphilium sp. | reverse complement strand
AGATGCCCGTTTTGCGCGCCGACGCCATAAAAGCAGACAAAGAGGGTAACAATACGTCGGCAATAGCAATTTTACGCCTTTGAGGAGGCAAAACAAAGACGCAAAATAAAATTAAAATAGGATATACTAAAAAGAGCGAAAAGCAAGATATAGAAAAACATGTGTATATTAAGCAGCACATTGCTAATATAAACAAGGCTCTTTTGCCCCTAAAAATAAGTCTGTTAAAACCAAGTGCGAGCAATGGTAAATATATAAGCAAGTCCACCCAACTAATATATGTGTTTGCCACGTATAAATACCCGCAGAAAGCATAAGATAAAGCTAAAGCCAACTGCCCTACCGTGTTTATATGCGGAAATCTTTTACGAAGATAATATAAAGCAGAAATGCCAACACAAGCTATTTTAAGCGGCAATACAATGGCTGTGGCATAATATACGTTTCCTTTACCGAATAATAAAAATACAAACGTGAACGGGCTAATGCAACAATAAGCGAGCGTACCGAACACGTCGGCACCACCGGCTATGGCAGTAGTATAAAATAACGAAGCTTTACCATCTATAACATCAAAAAAATGTTCGATAAAAGGCGCCACTTGCGCAAGCATATCGTAGCTTGAAATAATTTTTTCGCCAAAGGGATAAATAGAATTTTGAGCCAAGAAAAAAGCAAATATTGCAAAAACAAATAAACATATGATTAAGTAAGGCAAAGCTGTATGCGCTATACGTTTAAACACATTGTTTGCGCCGTTAACCCCACCCACAGTTTTTGTGGCAGATTTAGAGTTTGCCTGAGATAGCTCACCCGATTGTACAGGAAAGCTCGACATAACATCTTGCGATAAATTTTTATTAGACACATTTGCACAAAGCACATTGGATCTTATAAAATAAGGCTCTTGCTCAAAATTGCGAGAATCAATATATGAAATATAGTGGCTATTATTCTTTTTCATACACAAATTGTAACACATAAAATTTAAAAAAGCAAAAATATAAGACAAGAAAACAAAATTGGCTGAAAAACGCTTGATTTTTTTTGTTTATTCTTGTATAATTTCATTTGCAAGCTTGATTAAAAAGTTAAGCGATGCATTTATATTGAGTGGAGGCATATCGAAGCGGTCATAACGAGGCGGTCTTGAAAACCGTTTGCCTTAGCGGGCACG
>CAZPFZ010000158.1:0-4159 GCA_964585955.1 uncultured Acidiphilium sp. | reverse complement strand
CCTCATAGGTATAGCAGCCGGGAATTACCGTATCCTTTGTAACGGCGCAGATACCGCTGACTGTGCGCTCGCAGTCGCCGAGCAGCAGGTGACAGCCCGAGGTGCCGATAATGAGCAGCAGCGTTCCGGGGCTTGTCACGCCGCACGCCGGAAATGCGGCATGGGCGTCGATGAGCGCAGTCGCAACCGGAATTCCGCTCGGCAAGCCGAGCCGCTCAGCCATTTGCTCGGTAACACGCCCGGCACAAATTCCGACCGGTGTAGTCCTGCTCGATACCCTTGTGCCGATGATATCGCCCATTCGCGGATTTAAGCTTGCCCAGAAGCTATTCGGCAGAAAGCCGAGCTCTCCGCTCCAAAGTCCCTTAAAGCCAAGCTGACACTCGCTGTGGACCTCTTGACCCGTCAGCCTCCAAATAAGCCAATCCCCCGCCTCCACAAAGCGGTCGGCAGCGTCGTAAACCTCCGGCGCGTCATCAGCTATATGAAGCAGCTTCGAGAACATCCACTCGCCGGAAACATTGCCGCCGTAGCGAGCCAGTCGCTTCGGGTCGTACTCGCGCAGCGCGTTCGTAATGCGCTCTGCCTGAGCTGCCGCCGCATGATCCTTCCAAAGCTTGGCATATGCAAACGGCTCGTTCTTGAACTGCTCGAGGAAGCAAAGAGGCGTTCCGTCAGCCTTGACAGGCAGCACTGTGCTCGCGGTAAAGTCAACGCCGATTCCTACAATATCGTCCTTGTCAACCCCGGCAATCTCTATCACGCTCGGTATGATATTTTCAAGCACCTCAAGATAATCAGCCGGGTCTTGGAGCGCCCAATCACGCCCAAGCGTCCTGCCGTTAAGCTCGCCCTCAAGCACCGCATGCCTGTAATCCATCGACGCCGACGCAAGCTCGCGTCCGTCCGCCGTATCGACCAGCACCGCGCGTCCCGACAAAGTACCGTAATCAATGCCTATCGTATATTTTGCCATAGCTACCTCTCAGCTTGTGTATTTTTATTCATTATATCGCACTATCGAGCTTTTGTCAAGCCATTTTCGTCAGAATGCCAATATAATAAGGAGTACGCACATCGGCGCACTCCTTATTATATTATCAAACCTGCACTTAGTTGAGCGAGGCTATGAGCGATTCCATGGTCGCGGCATAAAGCTTCTCGTCCGCTGCCCAGAGCGACGATAGATCGGCCTGATTCTTTGTCGCCATGCGCATTCCCATGGACGGTGCCTTCTGGTCGCCAAAGCGATAGGAATATATCTGCGTGAAATCGAATCGGATATTATCGAAAATGAGATCGAGCATCTTCGTGGAGTCATCGTCGCGAGAGACCTTTCCCTTGAGCGTGATCTCGTAATACTCGGGCAGCACATCCCTGTAGCCGTAATACGCAAGTGCCTCAAGCACACAGCCGACAAGCTTCTCATCCGCCGTGATCGGCACAACGTAAGCGGCAGAGTTTCCGACAGCATTAAAGGAGATATAGCTTTCCTGCTCCTTTGTATACTTAGGATAGGGGAGGATACCAAAATCGTCCTTCATATCGCGGAGGGTGGTCGAGGCTCCGAGAGAATTCGGCATAAACAGACCCTGACCGCTGGCAAACAGCTTTTTATCGTCTGACGAGCCGAAGCTTACAACACCGGAATTGTAGATGAAGTCGCTGACCTTCTTCTGCACGTCAACGTATTTTTCGGTGAGTCCCAGCAGCTCCGGAATACCGTCCGCATTCGTCTTGGTGATCTGGACGTCACACGCCTGAATGAAAGCGTCAATGCACATGTTCTTGTCGGATATGTAGCCGAGCTGGTCGTTTTCATCAATGCTGGTATCGCCGTTGAGATCGCGTGCGCCGTTCTCGGCAAGCTCAAACAACTTATCAAGCGTCCAGTCTCCACTGTACACCAGCTTATAAAGGCTGCCTACACCCTCCTCCTCCGCAAGCCGCTTATTATAGTAGACTGCGTAGGTGCAGTTGTAATATTCCGGCTCGATGTTTCCGACACATGAGAAGACGTTGCCGCCTATGCTCATCGCTTCGACGATATTCGCCGGCCAATATGGCTTTGAAAAATCGATGTACGGATTCGCGTTGAGGTTTTGGAAGCTTCCGTTCAGAACGTCGCTCGCAAGCCTATAGCCATAGCCTCCGGCAAGCTGATACTCGTTATCGCCGGCCATTATACTCGCCTGAAGCGTCGAAAGCCACGTACCGTAATCCGCAACGCCGCCATCTCGAATGTCGTAGCTGAGCTTTACGCCGAGCTCCTCCTCGACCTTGGCATTTCTTTTGTATACCGCGTCGTCAACGATATCACCGTTCTCCTCAATGACCGGGAGCGTGCTGTATGACCAGAGCAGAATATTCACGTTATCATTATTGAATTTTACGTCAGGCTTCGTATAGATCCCATCCGTCTCGGAGGAGACTGTGTTTGATGAGCTCGTGTCGGAGGCTCCACCGCTCTGTTCGGCATTATCCGCACAGGCTGTAAAGCCGGCACTCGCAATGAGCAATGAGAGGAAAAGTGCCGTAGTCTTTAAATTATTCATAAATCAAACCTCATCTTGATTAATTTTACAGCTATGCTGTACATCTTCATTATAGCATGCAATTATGAACATGCTGTTAACAAGATGATATCTACGCATCTCGGTTCTTTGTTTCATATGAATTGTTTTTGGCAAGGCAGTCAGACAATATTGTTCATCCTACCGGTATTTATAGCTCGTACAGGTGTAATTCGCGCCTTTCAAAATAGCATGCGTGGGTAAAGCCGAGCTCGCGCAGGGTCTCGTGAACGACCGGGAAGCAGCTCCCGAGCTTTTCCGACAGATGAGCGTCCGCTCCAACGGTGATCAGTCGACCGCCCATATCGTAATAGCATTTCAGCAGCGCGACATCCTCGTCCGGCAGACGTGCCTCGGGGAGCTGCGCGGTGTTTACCTCAAGCGCAATACCGTGCGCGATGACATAGCTGCAAATATCGTCAAGCTGCTCGCGATACGGCTCAAACGAAAAGCTGCGGTGAAATTTATTTTTGATGTACCGCGCGACATAGGTCGGGTGCGCGAGAATATCCGGCGACAGCTGCTCAAGCATCTCGCGAACCTCCTCGAAATATCTGCGTGCAAGCCTTGAGATCAGCTCATCGGACAGCGTGGAAAGATCCATCCACGCCATGGAATAGCGCTTGCCGTCCAGAAATACGTTGTGGATCGAGCCGGTCACGCAGTCAAGCCCCTCGATCGCCGCAACGCGATGCGCAAGCTCCGGCTCGCATATGCAATCTCCGATCTCGATTCCCGACATTATATTGAGCCGTCCGCGATACGCCTCGCGAGCAGCTTGAACCGCCTCTATTCCCTTTTTCGCAGCAGAGTAGACGTCCTCTGTCTCAAAGCGATAGATATCGCAGTGATCCGAAATATTCAGCGCAGTCAAGCCCTTAGTCATCGCCGCAGTGAAAAGCTCCTCGAGCGGCGTGCTGCAATCGTGCGAATATTCGCTGTGTACATGCATATCAATGTAGCCCATTTTTGTTACCCTCTTATATAATTATTCCCTCGAGATGATCGAGCTCATGCTGTATGATCTGCGCGGTGAAGCCCTCGAAGGTCTTTATCCGCAGCTTGCCGTCGAGCGTCTGCCAGCGCACCTTGATCGAGCGGTAGCGACGTGTCCTCCGCGTCCCGTCAAGCGACAGGCAGCCCTCCTCTGCCTCATAGCTGCCTGAGCTTTTCAGAAGCTCAGGGTTCAGCATGACCTCATAGCGTCCTTCATCGCAAAACGCGATGATCCGCTTGCACTCGCCGATCATATTTGCGGCCATTCCGACGCATTCCTCCGCATGTGCGCGTAGCGTTTCAAGTAGATCGCGTGCAATATCGATATCGGTAGGCGTCGCAGGCTCTGCGCGTCGAGCAAGCAGAATAGCATCTCGGTTTATCGGTCGTATCATTTTAAAATCCACCTCATAATTCTCGGCATAGCCAAATAATGGCATAGCCGTTATTGACCTACAATATTGTAGCACACTTTTCAAAATAAAGCAAGAGAGCATACACCTTCTGCCTGTAAAGTTATAAAAAAGCTTGACATATTATAATTTTCATGCTACAATTAATTGAATTTTGTACACCTTAAGGTGGTGATA
>CAZPFZ010000157.1:0-4181 GCA_964585955.1 uncultured Acidiphilium sp. | reverse complement strand
CTTTAATATATTGCTTTTATTCATATTACTTTTTACACGCTTTAAAATAATTTTGCAAAAAAATCGTAAAAAGGGTATTTGCCGCTACATAATACACACTGACCGGTTCTTTTTATATGCAGCTTAGCTATACACTGTTATATATGCGGCTTAATAGTAATATATTAAAAATATATGATTTAGTGTAATTTTTATTCTTCGTTTTGATAATTGTTTATATATTTGCTTAGAATTTTGTGTTCTTTTACAAAAGAATCAACTTGCGCGTTATTGCTTTTTTCAAGTGCGTCTACTAAAAGCGACATATTTTGCTCTTGTTCTCTTAAACTGTTTTTTTCGGCAAAAACCGCTCTGCAATTTTTCATGCAATCTAAAATATTGCGCATACAGCCGACGGAAAGCGAAAAATCAGCAAGTTTATCGTATACATCCAACAAAGCATTAAACAAAGCCACCGAATTTTTTCCGTCAAAATACGCACGTGTATTTATGTAACCTATAGCCAATAAAACCACGGCACCCAAAAACATAAGCTCATACTGAAGAACAAAGCCGAGAATAAATACTATTACGGCAACGGCATACGCCGCCGCAAATATAAAAGGATATTTTTTTAAAGAACTTTCCTTTTTCATATAGCTAGGAATAAGGTCTTTCAACTTACTTTCTAACTTGCTTTTTATTGCGGCATTTTCTTCGGTTTTATACTGTTCTATTTCAGCATCGGTACATTTAGACAACTGATAAAAGTCCTTGTATAAGCGCGTTATCACGCTTTTACCGTCCATATCGGCACATTCGATTGCTTTATCTAAATATTGTTCGTGCGTTTTATTTCGGTAATCGGTAAGGTTCTTGGTTTCCACCCTGACAAGCCCAAAATACACGCGGTAATCGGTTGTGGTAAGTTCAAGCGCGCTTTCAAGCTCCTTTTTGGCTTTTTCAAATTGTTTTTTAGAAAAATAAAATTCGGCACGCTCTAAAATATGTTCAACCTCTATATAATCAGATCCTTTTGCGACCTTTTTTTCGTCTTCTTCCGTTTGCGCGTTAAGCGTTTTATATAATTTTACAGCTTTTTCGGCATCGAATTGTTTTTTGCAAAAAGTGCAAAGTGCCGTGCCTTTTTCTAACCCGACGTATAATTCGGCACCGCAATTAGGACATTTTGCATTATTTTTTTTATCTGCCATGAGTTTATCTTCCTTGTGAAAAAATTTTAAACACTTATGTTTTGCATAATATATGCTCGCATACAATATCATTTTTTTATATTTTAACATATATATTTGAAAAAAGCAACGATATAAGAAGCGCACCGAAAAAGTTAAACGCTTTTGGACTTACTTCAATACAAAAAACGTATTTTTACCACCTGAATAACAAAAAAGGAGCGGTTTTGATGGATGGGCATTAGAGCATTTTACTAGTTAAGCCTTAAGCCCTTAAATAAAAGTTGTTTTAACTTTTACACCATCCCTTTTTTACCGCGCCTTTTTTAATTTGTTTTAGCAATTAAATGCCGTTATTTATTGTGATTGTTATTGTGAACAATGCAATAACGGTGTTATAGCCGCACTTTCACAAAAAATATTATAAAAGCAAAGTACCTTCGTTTGTTTGTACTACTTTAAAAATTTCAAGTTCTTTACCGGTTATGGCATCTATATAAACATAATAATCTCCATCCTCGCCATCCCCGAAAAATTCGTAAGCAAGTTTTTCTTTGCCTGTTTCAAGCGGAATATATGCAAGACGCCAAGTTTGTGTGTTTATATTTAAACTTAATTTCTTTTCGGCTTGTTCTACCGTTAAAGCAGGTGCGGGGATATCCCTTTTTGTGTGATTTTTTACATATGCGGTAGCATCCATAGAATAAACCATACCGCGCTCCATACAAACGCTCACCTTTATCATATCGGCATAAATAATTATTCCGTCGCTTACAATGGGCACAAAATTAACGTAAGTTGTGGTACCGTTTTGAGTTGTCCAAACCGCTTTAATCGACTTATAGCCGCACTTTTCTAAAAATGCCGTCGCTATTTCTATACATTCGTCGCGCCCGTAATTTATATCGCTACACTCTTTGTACCAATCGAACATTACAGGTTCTCCGCTTTTTGCAATTTGCGCATAAAAATTTTCGCCATCTACAACAGCGTTTACCGTAAATACTTGTAAACCGTTACCCTCGCCGCTACCTTCTACTGCAACTTGTTCGGGTGAATATTGCTCAAAATACTCAATAAACAGCTGCTTTGCCTGCGCTTCATCTATAAATTTACTTTCGTCGATTTTATCTTTTGCTGTTTCTTCGGGTTGATCGGCAAAAGGACCGTCGTAAATCATTTTAGGATATTCAACCGCATTAGACTGCATATCGTTAAACTTTTTAAGCACAATGTTTTCGCTTTCACCCGTTAGCAATGTTGTAAAATCAAAATTATCGCCTAACGTTACGCTTAAATCGTTTAATTCGCCTTTTAGAGTTTTATTAATTTTTCTTAATTGTTGCAAGGTGTTTTTATCCTCTTTAGTGACCTTTTCGCCGTCGATTAACTTATTGTTTAAATATTTTCCGAAATCGCTAAGCTGATTAACAAACTTAACGGTGTAAAACCTCGATTCATCTTCTAAAGGCAAGGTTTGCAAGTCGTTTTCGGCAAGGTTTGCCTGCACTATAACGTCGGATAAAATTTTTTGACTGTTATCGGCATCGTTAGAAATATTCAACTTATCCAAGTTGACGTCTATATTATCTACATACCCAACTAAATCGTAAAAACTCTTTGCATAAACGCCTTGCAACATACCCTGTCCGCCGTTAACCATAAAAATATTCCAAACAAGTATTGTTGCTAAAACAAGCGAAGTGCATCCTAACGATATTACTGCCGCAAGCCAACCGCCTATTCCCCTTGAAGAACGAGTTTTTTGTTTTTGCTTGCGTTCAGCATTTTTTGCAGCTAACCGTTCGCGCCTAAGCTGCTGCTTTTCGCGGCGAAGCTCGGCTTGTTGCTGTCTTTTTTCGCGTTTTAATTGTGCACGGTGTTCTTTTTCAGCCATAATACGTTCGTGCCGCTGTTCTTTTGTTTCCTGCCTTAACATATCGCGTCGGGCTATGCGTTCTTCTTTTCTTTTTAAACGTAACTCTTTTAAGCTTTCTCTTTTTCTTTGAGCGGCTTGCTTTTTAGCCTGTGCCGCTTTTAACCTTTCTTCTTTTTCCTTTTGTTTTTGCTCGGCTTGTTGCATGCGTGCGGCGGCTTTTTCTTCCTCTTTCTTTTGTTTTAAAGCAATTTTGCTCTTTTTTGCATCCGCCGTTTTTGTTTTTTCTTTTTTATCGTACTTTTTTACAGAAGTATTTTTCTTTTTAGTATTTGTTGAATTTTCCGCTTTAACCTTTAAAGTATCATCGGAAAGTTTTTCGGTTTTTTCTATTGCATTATTATATTTTTTTTCTTCCATAATCATTCACTCCTTATTTTGCAAACACGTGATTTTGAATGGTAATAGTTGTTTTGCGCGAAAAAATCCATGTGCTTGTTGCTGTACGCGGGTTATAATAGTATAACGCGCCGTAGGTGGGATCGTAACCGTTCATGGCTTCTTTTGCGGCGCTTATCGCTTTTGAATCGGGCGTTAAATTAATTTGCCCGTCCGCAACGGCGGTAAAAGCATATGGTTGATATATTACACCCGATATTGTGTTGGGGAATGAACTGCTTTTCACCCTATTCATAACAACCGCACCTACCGCAATTTGCCCTGTATAACTTTCGCCGCGCGCTTCACCATATATTAGGCGAGCAAGCAACATTACATCCGAATTACTGTATGATGTGTTATTATTGCTATTTACCGAACCGCTTGAACCGTTAAGCGCGGAGCTTGGCATGCCAAGTGCGGCAAGCGTTTGTTTGCCAACTATACCATCGGCAGTTAAACCATTTTTAGCTTGAAATTTTTTTACGGCGGCTTTTGTTTGACTACCGAAAATTCCGTCTACCGAGCCGGAATAATACCCCCAACGCTTAAGCTTGCGTTGGATTGTTTTTACCGTTTCACCTCGGCTCCCTTGTGTTATGACGGCAGCTTGCACCGTTTGATAATTATCGGTAACTTTGCCGTATATAGTTATACCCGACGACGCCGTTATGATAACGCCTGCAAGTATGCAC
>CAZPFZ010000156.1:0-4210 GCA_964585955.1 uncultured Acidiphilium sp. | reverse complement strand
TGCAGACAGTGTAATAAAAAGCTTTATAAAAACTTTTTCTTCTGTAATTTATGCCGACCAAAATGTTTCGCTTAACCAGCATGCCGTTAATTTATTAAAATTAAACAGAAAAATTTTGTGTTCGGCTGAATCTTTCACGGGGGGCGGCATTGCTCGTTCTATAGTGCAAGTTCCCGGCGCAAGCGAAGTTTTTTACGAAGGGCTTGTTTGTTACAATACAATGGCAAAACAAGAGCTGTTAGGCGTAAGTCCGCAAACGGTAAGGCTTAAAACCGTCGTTTCGCGTGATGTCGCTTATGAAATGGCAAGAGGACTGATTTTATCGGGTAAATGCGATTTAGCCGTTGCAACAACGGGGTATGCAAGCCCGTGCGACGATAAAACAAAACCCGTCGGACTATGTTACATAGCTGCGGGCGGAGCAAACTCGATAGAGGTACGTAGATATAATTTTTTCGGTACGCGTGAAGAAATTATGGAACAAGGAAAAAACGCCGCATTGTTTATGCTTTGCAAGCAACTCGGCGCTTAAATAATTGGAAATTATATATTTTTACAATAAAAAGAGAGGATGAAAATGGACGACAAACGTAAAGCTTTAGAACAAGTTTTAAATCAAATCGAAAAACAGTACGGCAAGGGCGCTATTATGAAATTGGGCGAAGACGTTAAAGACATGGCTGTAGAAGTTATTCCTACGGGCTGTTTAACGTTAGATGCCGCATTGGGAATAGGCGGCGTTCCGCGCGGTAGAATAATTGAAATATACGGACCTGAATCATCGGGTAAAACAACGGTTGCATTGCATATAATAGCACAAACGCAAAAACTCGGCGGTATTGCCGCGTTTATAGATGCCGAACATGCCCTTGACCCCGCATATGCAGCAAATCTTGGTGTGGATTTGGATAATTTGTATGTTTCTCAACCGGATACCGGCGAACAAGCTTTAGATATTACCGATAGTCTTGTACGAAGCGGAGCGGTAGACCTTATCGTTATCGACTCTGTTGCAGCTTTAACACCTAAGGCTGAAATCGAAGGCGATATGGGTGATTCGCACGTTGGTTTACAAGCAAGACTGATGTCTCAAGCGTTGCGTAAACTTACCGCAATTACAAATAAATCTAAAACTTGCGTTGTATTTATTAACCAACTGCGTGAAAAAGTGGGTATTTTATTCGGCAATCCCGAAACTACCCCCGGCGGCAAAGCTTTAAAGTTTTACGCAAGCGTAAGATTGGATATTCGTAAATCGGACGCTTTAAAGGATTCTGATGGTCTTATCGGTAACCGTACCAAGGCAAAAGTTGTTAAAAACAAACTTGCGCCTCCCTTTAAAACAGCCGAATTCGATATTATATACGGTAAAGGTATTTCACAAGCGGGTTGCTTGCTTGATTTAGGTGTTGAAAAAGGTATTATAGATAAAACGGGCAGCTGGTTTGCTTATAATGGCGAAAAATTTGCTAACGGCAAAGAAAAAGCAAGAGAATATCTTGCCACAAACGAACAGTTAGCTACCGAAATCGAAAATAAAATTAGAGCCGTAGTATTTGCTAAAAACGACGGCGGCGAGGTTGACGCAACCGAAGAAAAATAACATGATTTGTTGTATTTTACGGAGTGAATATGGTATATAGCCAAGGCAAAATGCCTTCGTTTAAGGCTGTTAAAAATATTATTTATTTGTTAAAGGATTATATGTTTCCGCTTGACCAAAAAACAAAAAGCGGGGCTATAGGTTGTTTATCTAACAAAATACAAATAAAAAAAATCAAATCGGCAATATTAAAGCAGGTTTACGAATGTTTAAAATTTAACAGTCAATGCACAAATAATTTTAAAAATTTAAAAAGCTTGGCAAACGGTATAACATGTGATTTTTTAAATCAAATTCCCGTTATAAAAGAGCTGTGTTTAGCTGATGCAAAAACAAGCGTTGCTTGCGATCCTTCCGCCGAAGACGAGCAAATTGTAATAGCTTCATTCCCTGGTTTTTTTGCCATAATGACTTATCGAATAGCTCATTTTTTCTATCAAAACAACGTACCTTTTTTGCCGCGTTTGATGTCTGAATACGCACATTCTAAAACGGGGATAGATATAAATGCCGGCGCCAAAATAGGCAAAAACTTTTTTATCGATCACGGCACAGGCGTTGTAATAGGTGAAACTTCCGTAATCGGCGATGATTGTCGCATATATCAAGGTGTTACAATAGGTGCTCTTTCGGTTAAAAAATGCGATACCGATACAAATGCAAAACGTCACCCCACAATAGGTAATAACGTAACCGTTTATGCCAACGCCACAATACTTGGCGGAAAGACCGAAATAGGCGATAACAGTATTATAGGCGGCAATACGTTTATAATTAAGTCTGTTCCGGCAAACTCAAAAATAGTCGTTCAACCTACAAATATAAATTAAAATTTAGAATAGATTTTCATAAAAAAAGGTTTTCATCTCTAATGTTCAAGAGATTAAAACCTTTTTTGTTTTTTAAGTTAGTTCAATATGTCGTTTATAGCTGTTGTATATGCGTTTGCTATATCTGTTATTGTCTGTGTAGACAAAGGCGATTTTAAACCAAGTTCTTCGCATATGGCATCAAGGTAATGTCCCTTGCCGTAGGGTAAAAGTTCAAGGTATGTTTCTATATTGTCGGGGCATGACCATATTTCAGAAGCAAACACCATAGAAACCGAATAACTTATGCAGTAAGCAGGCGATTGGTAAAGGTGGGGGATTTGATAGTATTTATAATTCATATTCCCCCAAAACTTATTGCTCGAATTTGTAAAAGCTGAATCAAAAAAGTCTTTGCTAAGGGATGACTCTTCTGCGGTGTAAACGGTATATTCAAAATCGTTAAACGCACAGTTAGAAAGCATAGACCAAAGCGAATTTACAAACAGATTATAAGTGTATGCGTCGTAATATTCGCCTATATTCAATTTTGTAAAAAGATTGTTTATCGATGGCAAAGTAAGCAATTCAAAGGCTTGCGAATGTGTTTCGGCAAGGTCGTAATTGTAAATATCGTAAGCTCCGCTTTTTTCATCGTCTTCGGCAAAAATAGCATTGTAGTGCCCGAATTCATGCAAAACCGTGTTTAAATCGGAATTAAGCGAGCGACTTGCGTTTATAAACATAAAACCGTCTTGATATTGCGGAAATTCCACCACAAACGAAACGTTCATTTTGTTTTCGTCGTCGGTAAAATCATACAACTCTTTTTGGAGCATATAGTTCCAATTTTCTTTCATATCGGGTGCGGTTTCAGAAATAACATAGTAGGCGTAATCTTTAAGATTTTTTTCGCTTAAATATAAGTCTTTGTTAAATTCGCTTGCGTGCCCTAACAAATTTGTAGCCAACGGCAAAATTTGACTTGCTATTTGGCTTGCAAAAGAGTTTACCGATTGCGGTGTGTAATCTCTTCCGTATACTTCGGCGTAAGCGTAATCCATATAGTTTGCATACGGTTCGCCGTTTTTATCGTTGTGTTTTGCCGCTATTTTATTTCGCGTTATTATAAGTTGTTTATAAATATCGGCAAGTTTATCATCATTGCCACCGGCTGAATATTGCGAATATTGCGAAACAAGATCGGTTTCCTTTTCTTCTAAGTCGAGCAATTCTTGGTCTTTTACCTCGCGATCTAAAATAGATTGAGCATATTCTTCGCTCGTTAGCGATATTAAATAATCTTTATATTCGGAAGAAAATAAAATTTGTTCCATTTCGATTATTTGATTATTCAGCTTGTTAAAAATTTTAGATATATTTTCGTTTCTTGTTTGGTTTTCGGCGTTTGTTATATCTTTGTAATATTCTATTTCGGCAACTATAGTAGATGTGTATACCGAATAGTACTCGGTAAATATTTGCGTGCGTTTTTGCGCTATTTTTGTTTGATTGCCGCTTGTTTTTGCTAAATTTTCAATTTCGTCTATGGCGGCGTATATGGCTTGTTCATCGGGCTCGGTATACTGTCTGTTTTTGTAAGAGGGCGCCGCAAAAATCATACTTGCGAATATATCCATCAGCCCGCAACCGCTCGTAAAAACAAGCAATGTTGCCAAAACAAGCGCGCTTACGCATTTTAATGTTTTTTTCATGTAAAGCTCCTTTTTGTTTTCTTTTGTATTGTTAGATGCGTTGGTTATGTCGTATAATTTATTTTTTATAAATTATATATGCG
>CAZPFZ010000155.1:0-4211 GCA_964585955.1 uncultured Acidiphilium sp. | reverse complement strand
CATATTCGGGTTTTTCTACAATTAATTCAACTGCATCGTATTCTTTTACGTCGCAAACACTTAAACTCTTGTCAAAATCCATTTTTTCATTCGGGAAAAATGCTTCCATTTCTTTTATTAGGCGTTCACTGCGGGAAGAAAACCTTAAATGTTTTTTATCTACTTTTGCATACACGCTTTCTCCAAAGTTTTTTGGATTAAAAAAACATGCCGTACAAATATCACCGTCGATTTCCACAATTAATCCGTGGTATCCCTTATGTATTTCCCTTGCCGAAAGCTCGGCAACTTCTTCAGTTAATCTAACGTTATCGTATATTCTCATTTTTATTCTCCCTCTCTTCTTTGTTGCTTAATCATCCGCTAACGGAGTGTTACATGTTATTAACCCTAAAGGGTGAACTTTCCAACCACTTATAATTGACACTTGTCTTCCTGCTCGTGTTATTAATTCTATAACAATATTGATGTCCTGCCCATATTGTGGATTGAGTCCACGTATAATATAATCTCCGTTTAAATATTTTTGTTTTGCTTGTGTTTCGTACTCTGTTTTTAAAAATTCGGAATCTTCTATAGTATATCCTAAAGACTCAAATAAAACCTTTTTTCCGTTAGTTATATATTTGTTGGAAAAAACATATCCCGAAAATTTTCTTATATCGCAATAGGCTTTTACCGTTGGCTTAGCAATGTTTTCCAATTTGCAATCGCAATGCGGATGCAATAATCCGTCACCTTCGGCTTTTTTATTAGGTAATTTTGATTTTACAAAATAGCACCCCGATAATGCCGTACAGGGTTTGCAATGCCTTAAGTGTTCTAATCCATTTCTATATTCTTCTCTTTCTTCTCCTTCTTCATCCGGGACGCCCCAATGAACCCATTTTACAAAGCCGATATCTACAATTTCACCGTTTTTATAAACAAAATTATCAAATAACGTCATAATACCTCCGTTTAAAATTTATTCGTTTTACAAAACGCAAGTATATTGTACTATTATTTTTTTGTTTTTCAATACACTACCGACTTTTTGCTATGATTTTTTAAAAAATAGCTCGCAAAAAATAAAAATTCAACGTTTAATACATACACTTTTCTGCTTATAAAAAAGAGGAAAAGCTTTTTTATTGTACTTTCCTCTATTTGCAAAAGTTTCTAGTTTTATTCGCCGTTTCGGTCGGCAATCATAGATTTGACCTTCATAAGGCGCATAATAGACGCTCTTTCGTTTTCGTCTAACTTAGAAGCAATATATTTTATTGTTTCTTCAAGCTGCGGAATCATTACATATTCAAGCGCGTTCACCCTGCGTTTATTCCGCTCGATTTCGTCGGCAAGCATTGCAGTTTGCTTTTCGATTTGAGCAAGTTTAACAAGCTTTGCAATAACTTGAGATATTCTTTTTACCGAATAGTCGGCCTCGCTTGTTACTTCGGCAAAAGAATACGGATACGCATCGGCTGATTTTGTTTGCTTAACGGTAATTTCGGGTACCTCTACATTCATAATGCTTGTAACGCCACATTCTATATTGAGCGTTGCAGTAGGCATCATAAAAGCGTTTTCTATAGCGTTTGGCGACATTTGCCCCTTAGCAAACGCAAACTCACCCAAAACACCCGATAAATCGTTACTGACTTCATCGCGCAAGCGTTTATTTTCTTTTAAAAGCACGGTAAATCTACGGATCATTTCGTCCGATTTATCCTTTAACAATTTATGTCCGCGCGTTGCGGTTTTTAAACGTGCTTTAAGTTTTTTCAACTCCATACGGGTGGGGTTGACGTTTAATCTTGCCATTTTTACCTCGCTATAAGAAAATGTTGTTACTGTACCTACGTGTTTAGCGGCAACGTTTTTACACACAATTTACCGCGATAATCAACCTATAGCCTTACTTTTGTTGCAAATTCTCGTTTTTGTAATATTTTTCAAGATATACTTCTTTAATACGTTTAAGCTCGCCTTTGGGCAGTTCGGAAAGTAGTTCCCAACCAATATCCAAAGTTTGCTCTATTGGGCGGTTAGCCGAAAAACCTTGTGAAACATAACGTTTTTCGAAATCTTCGGCAAATCTTGCATAATTTTTATCTATAGCGGTAAGTGCCGAATCGCCCAAAATGGCGGCAAGCTCTTTACTTTCTTTACCATGTGCGTAAGCCGCAAATAATTGGTTCATAGTGTCGGCATGGTCCTCTCTTGTCTTTCCCGCTCCTATACCTTTATCTTTAAGACGTGAAAGGGACGGCAAAACATCTATAGGGGGAACAATACCCTTTTTGTGGAGCTCTCTCGATAAAATAATTTGTCCCTCTGTAATATATCCTGTAAGGTCGGGAATGGGGTGCGTTTTATCGTCTTCGGGCATGGTTAAAATAGGAATTTGCGTAATTGAGCCTTTTTTACCCTTTATTCTACCTGCTCTTTCGTAAAGCGTTGCAAGGTCGGTATATAAATATCCTGGATAACCGCGTCTGCCGGGAACTTCTTTTCTGGCAGCTGAAACCTCACGCAAAGCTTCGGCATAGTTGGTTATATCGGTCATAATAACGAGCACGTGCATACCTAATTCAAATGCAAGATATTCCGCACAAGTTAAAGCCATACGCGGCGTTGAAATACGTTCGATTGCAGGATCGCTTGCAAGATTTGTAAACAGTACAGTACGCTCGATTGCACCTGTTTTTCTAAAATCGTCAATAAAATATTCGGCTTCTTCGTAAGTAATACCTATGGCAGCAAATACAACGGCAAACTTACTGTCGCTGTTAACTACCTTTGCTTGCCTTGCTATTTGTGCGGCAAGTTCGGCATGCGGCAAACCGCTCATAGAAAACACAGGTAATTTTTGCCCTCTTACCAAAGTGTTAAGCCCATCTATTGCGGAAATTCCCGTTTGAATAAATTCATTAGGATAATCTCTTGCGGCAGGGTTAATAGGTTCACCGTTTATATCCAAACGTTTTTCGGCAATTACGGGAGCACCGCCGTCACGCGGGTTGCCCATTCCGTCAAAAACTCTGCCGAGCATATCTGCTGAAACGGAAAGTTCTATTCCGTGCCCCAAAAAGCGTGCTTTAGAATCGGATATTTTTAAACCTTGAGAGCTTTCAAACAACTGCACTACCGCTTTATCGTTTTTAACTTCAAGAACCTTACCTCTGCGGATTTCTCCGTTTTTTTGCGTTATTTCAACAAGTTCGTTATACGCAACGCCCTCAACGCCCTCAACGAGCATAAGAGGTCCTACAACTTCTTTAATCGTTTTATATTCCTTATACATCGTTTTCTCCGGTCTCCGCTATTTTTTTCATTTCGGCGGTCATCTCACGGAGAAGATCGTCGAGTTTGGCAAGTTCGTTTTCGGGAACATATTTTGCCCTACCTATTTTATCCTTACATTCGCTTGATAAAATATCGTCAAGCTCAGCGTAATTATCCACAGCCAAATTGCCAAGTCTGTAAAATTCGTATATAAGTTTTAATATTTTGTATTGCTTGGTAAGCGAAGTGTAAGTATCGGTTTCGTGGAAAGCATTTTGATGCAAATAGTCTTCACGGATTATTTTTGCCGTTTCCATAGTCATACGATCTTTATAAGAAAGGGCGTCCATACCAACCAATCTAACAATTTCGTCAAGCTCGGCTTCCTCTTGCAATACTCTCATTACAAAGGCGCGAAGCTCGTTATAATCGGGAGCAACGTTTTCCTTAAACCATTCGCCTAACCTATCGGCATAAAGCGAATAGCTTACCAACCAATCAATCGCGGGGAAGTGCCTTTTATAGGCAAGCGAAGCGGACAAGCCCCAGAAAACTTTTACTATTCTTAACGTGGCTTGCGAAACAGGTTCAGATAAATCTCCGCCCGGAGGGGAAACTGCACCTATAGCCGTAATTGATCCCGTTAAATTTTCTTTACCGAGCACTTTTACAATACCTGCTCTTTCGTAAAATTCAGCAAGACGCGATGCCAAATATGCGGGATAACCTTCGTCGCCCGGCATTTCTTCCAAGCGACCACTCATTTCTCTTAATGCTTCTGCCCAACGCGAAGTGGAGTCTGCCATTATAGCAACGTCGTAACCCATATCCCTAAAATATTCGGCTATGGTGATGCCCGTGTATATCGATGCTTCACGCGCGGCAACAGGCATATCCGAAGTGTTTGCTATAAGCACTGTTCTTTTCATTAACGGCTCACC
>CAZPFZ010000154.1:0-4252 GCA_964585955.1 uncultured Acidiphilium sp. | reverse complement strand
ATGATATATTCACAACGATACTCTTGTTCTACGATATCTTTTGACCAAATAGGCATTACCTCGGAACGGAGCACACAAAATTTATCATATGCCAACTGCGCTAGACCATTTTTGTACAGCGCTATAAAATAGTCGGCGTTTTTTTGCACGTATGAGAAATGATAATACAATCGTTGCTCCATCGTTAAGCTATTGAGTCCTTCTTGGTATTCATTACGCATAATATCGAGTTGAAACTCTATTACATCTTCTCTCAATTCAAAATTTCGATAAAATGTTTTTCGTCCGATAGCCGCTTCCTCGCATATCTCAGTTACAGAAATTTGATGAAAAGGTTTTCTTTTCATCAGGCTGAAAAGCGCATCTGCAATCATATGTTGGCTTCGTAATGCCGTTTTATTCTTCTGTTTGAAGTACACAAATCCGCCCCACTTTTCCTTTGAATGTGTCAGTTGTATTTAACTTATTGAAATTCCTGTTCTCACTTGCTATGCTAACACAAAAGAATAAATGACACAACTGTGTCGGAAAGGAGTTTCTTATGAATCTTCAAAAATTTTATATGGGGGAATCGTTCGATGCTTACGAATATTTCGGTGCACATCTGGATACTGACGGAGTCATATTTCGCACCTATGCTCCCAACGCCCATAAAATCAATATCGTCGGACAATTTAACAACTGGAAGGAAGAACCACTGGAGCAATTGCACCAAAGTGGTGTATGGGTTGGGCATTCTAAAGATGCCAAACCCGGTCAAATGTACAAGTATGTAGTCTATGGTCAAAACGGACGTGTCGAACACTGCGACCCTTATGGTTTCGGCATGGAGCTACGCCCCGGTGCTTGTTCCATCATCCGAGATTTGGCAGAGTACAGATTCACCGATGAGAAATGGATGAAAAAGCGCACTCGATGCTATGATAAGCCTCTCAACATCTACGAACTGCATCTTGGTTCTTGGAAGATGAGAGATGGTGCATGGTATGCCTATAACGAGATTGGGGATGAACTGATTGCCTATCTAAAAGAATATGGCTATAACTATGTGGAGTTTATGCCCCTTGCAGAACATCCTTTTGACGGAAGCTGGGGGTATCAAAACACCGGATTCTTTGCACCTACTTCCCGCTACGGAACTGCCGCACAGTTAATGGAATTGATTGACAAGCTCCATAACGCCGGAATCGGTGCAATTATGGACTTTGTTCCCGTTCATTTCGCCGTAGATGCCTATGGTTTGAAGGAATTTGACGGTACACCTCTTTATGAATATCCTCATAAGGATGTGGGAGAAAGTGAATGGGGTAGCTATAACTTCATCCATTCCCGTAGAGAGGTTGCTTGTTTTCTGCAATCAGCCGCAAACTATTGGCTTAAAGAATACCACTTTGATGGGCTGAGAATAGATGCTGTCAGCCGTCTAATCTACTGGCAGGGCAACGAAAAGCGTGGCGAGAATGGTGTTACTATCAATTTCGTCAAAGTAATGAATAAAGGTCTTCATGCGCTGCATCCAACTGCCATGCTAATTGCAGAGGATTCTACCGCATATCCCGGTGTGACGAAGGAAGTGGACAAGGGAGGATTAGGGTTTGACTATAAATGGGATTTGGGTTGGATGCACGATACATTGAAGTATTTTGAGTGTCATCCTTATGACCGGGCTTTTATTCCAGACAAAATAACATTCTCCATTTTTTACGCTTATAACGAACGATACATATTGCCCTTCTCACATGACGAGGTGGTACATGGTAAGAAAACCATTATCGACAAGCTAAACGGAAGCTATGAGCAGAAGTTTGCTCAGGCAAGGCTCTTGTATCTCTACATGATGACCCATCCCGGAAAAAAATTGAACTTCATGGGAAATGAGATTGCCATGTTCCGCGAGTGGGACGAAAGACGGGAAGCGGATTGGAATTTGCTCAAAATGCCCGCCCATGATTCCTTTCACCGTTACATCGGGGAACTAAACCGCCTTTATCAAAAAAAGAAAAGTATTTGGTTCTTGGATCATACATACGATGGCTTCAAGTGGGTGGACTGCAAGAGCGAAAATAAGTGCATCTTTTCATACACCCGCACCGATGGAAAGAAAACACTTTTAGCTATGTTCAACTTCTCTGATAAAGAAGCGAGTGTTAATCCCGAACTGGATGGAAAAATTACTATGTTGCTTAACACGGATTGGGAATTGTTTGGCGGCAAAACGCCTAAATCCAACATAAAATCCTTGCCAAAAATAATTCCTCCCTTTACTGGTATGTTGTATAGCTATCAGATATCTAAAAATTAAATCCGAATAAACTATGAGCTACCCCTTTGTTTTCGGTGTGATTCATACAATGTAAATTTTTAATCATTCCTCAGACTTGTTGATTTTCGCAGTATTTGTTAATGATTTTTATATTTTGTCTCAATTTTTGAAACATTTTGATGGCTAGTTGATATCCTACTTCGTTTCTTAACTTAACGAGCAATTAGGAGGAAAATTTGCCATAAAATACCCACCTATAAAAAACATATAGAGTCAATTTTTCATACATTCTTTTGACTTATTGATTTCTTCAAGTAACAAACACTGTTGCGCTCCGTAGAAAAATCATCCAATTTCTGGTGAATTTTCAAGACTTGTTGAGATTTGCCACATAGCATTTACTGTCACGGCAATTTTAAGGGGGCATTAAGATAAGGCGGCTTTTCTTTTTCTGAAAACCTCTGTTTTACCCCCCGAAAACGGGTCTTTGGAAAAATAAATGCGTTGAGGGGATGGGAGTTATTACCCCCACCCCCTCATTTTTTCTTAGGCGGCTACTCGGTAGACGAAGCCCGCAAACCCTTTGGCTTTCAGATTTCGGTCATCCTGTCGATTCGGGCGGACAGGAACGGTATGCCGCGCGATTTCCTGCAACAGCTTTTCCGCGTCTGCGTTGGGTGTTCGGAGAAATTCCTTGCAGAGCATAACTGCCATCTTGAAGTTAACCTTGTATGCGTAAACGCCGTCTTTCGGTTGCCGAACAACAACCTCGCGGCAAATACGACTGGCAAAGTTAAATGCGGTCAGGCTGGCGTAGATCTCCTGCTCCGCAAATGTGTCGGACTTGCCATGCAGGTTAACCAGACCTAACGTATATTTCCAATCGCGGAAAGCGGTTTCTAACCCCCAACGGAGATGATACAGTTCCTTGATCTCCTCAAGTGTGAAGGACATCGGCAGAGAAGTAGCCACTGTTTCAAATTCGCCGTTATCAAGCATAAAGCGGCAAATTCGGAAACGCATAGGATAGGGCGATGGAAAATCCCAACGTCCACGCCGCGTTTTAGAGCCTGCCTTACTTTTCTTTGGGACTTGGAGATGGATATAACCACCTTTCTTGTCCTCGTTTGTCTGTGTGGTGGTGATGGTAAAGCCAATTTTGCAGTCAAGTTCCATCATGGGCAACTTTGCCACCTCTCGCATTGCTGAACGGCTTTGCTTGACACGGATGAGAAAATCTACATTTGGCTTTTCAAGGCAATGTGCGATAAGATTATAACCCTCAAAGCCACGGTCTGCGATGATGAGTGTCTTTTGAGGAAATGTATTTCGCTTCAACATTTCCACCAGTGCGCCGATTTCGTCTTTCTTTGGCTCAGGCTGAATGACCAAATCTGCAAAGGTTCGACAGAGAATGTCGTAAAGCGGTGTGACATGAAGCTGATTAACACCTTTTGGAATACCCTCGTTCTGAACAAAGGACGGAGAAGTAGGATTGCGCGGCAGATTGACCGCCGTTCCATCCACCGCCAACAGGCGATAGTCACGGAACAAATCACTATCTGCACAAGCGGAATTGAAGTCATCAAAGACAGAACGGAACACTTTGGATGGGATTTGAGTGCGACGCTGACTGAGCGCGGATGCAGTCACATTCAGTCCTGCGGTATGTAAAATCTTAGCTAAACAGCCGCCCTCTGCGCTGATGAGAAGACGGATAACCGCTTCTGCGGTCAATGCACTCTTACGTGAAAAGTTCTTACCGCCAATGCTCTGTGCGGCGGCTCTGATTGCGGCATTAAGTGCCGCAAGAATACGAGATATTGTCATTTTAGTTAGCCTCCAACGATATTCGCCGGATAAAAAAGAAAACACCAAACGCACGCTCATGACTGGGCGTGTACGCTTGATGTTAAAAATGTTCGCTACTATTACTTAAAAATGTCTCTCTATTCTCTCAAATATCGGCTAACTCTCAAATAAAACAAC
>CAZPFZ010000153.1:0-4274 GCA_964585955.1 uncultured Acidiphilium sp. | reverse complement strand
TTTGTGAACGGCAAAACGCAAATTATTTATAAAAACAAGGGCGTATTTGTTTTCTCGCGCGGAGAGGGTTACGACAAAATAATTATTGCACTAAATAGCGGTTTACGAACTTATAGCTTGACTTTTAGCGAACAAGCAATCAATTTATATGCTGAAAAAACAGCAAATAACTTTGAACTTTCACCTATGAGTTTTGTTGTTTTAAAAAAAGTGTAAACAAAAACAAAATTTAAAAAAGTTTAAAAAATTAATTCTATATATACAGGAAAAAACTAAAATGGATGTACTAAAAACAGTAACAGAAGAATTTTCGTTAAAACCCGAACATGCAGCAAATATTGTTACGTTGTTGGATGACGGCAACACAATACCGTTTATAGCACGTTACCGTAAAGAACTTACGGGGCATATAGACGATCAAGTTTTGCGTGAGTTCGCCGATAGACTAACTTATTTACGTAATTTAGAAGAAAGAAAGGGCGAAGTTGAACGTATTATAACAGAGCAAGGTAAGTTTACCGACGAAATAAAGCAAGCGCTCGATAACGCCGTAACGCTTACCGAGGTAGAAGATATTTACCGTCCTTATAAGCAAAAAAAGAAAACGCGTGCTACGGTTGCCGCCGCAAAAGGGCTTACTCCTCTTGCAGAACTTATGCTTGCGCAGGAAATTAAAGAAGGTAAAGCCGAAGATTATGCTCGCGAATACGTAAACGAGGAGCTCGGTGTTAAAAACGAAAAAGAAGCTTTGGCAGGGGCTATGGACATTGTAGCCGAAAAGGTTTCAGACGATGCCGAATTAAGAAAAAAATTGCGTAATATTTATATGCGCAATGGCGAAATATCTTCTAAACTGTTAAAAGCCGAAGAAGAAGGCGCAAAGGTTTACGAAATGTATGCCGATTACAGCGAACCTATTTCCGAAATAAAAAATCACCGTATTCTTGCGATTAATCGTGGCGAAAAAGAGGGATTTTTGCGTGTTAAGGCGGCTATAGATAAAGCTTTTGGCGCGCGCGTGTGTATGGCGTCTTACGTAAAGGACGGCAGTATTTTTACTCCTTATGTAGAAAGTGCTTGTGCCGACGCTTACGATAGACTTATAGCGCCCTCTATCGAACGTGAAGTAAGAAATGTTCTTACTGATGCCGCAAACGAGCAAGCTATAAAAATGTTTGAAGTTAACTTAAAGCCCTTGCTTATGCAGCCCCCCATTCGCGATAAAGTTACACTCGGTTGGGATCCCGCTTACAGAACGGGTTGCAAGCTTGCCGTTGTAGACGAAACAGGCAAGGTGCTTGATAAAACGGTTATTTACCCCACAATGCCGCAAAATAAGGTTGAAGAAGGTAAGGCTGTTGTACGCAAACTTATCGATAAATACGGCGTTCAAGTCATTTCTATAGGAAACGGAACGGCATCTAAGGAAAGCGAAATAATTGTTGCCGACTTGGTTAAAGAATATGGCGGTAAAGTATCTTACATGGTCGTAAGCGAAGCAGGTGCGTCCGTATATTCGGCATCTAAACTCGGCGCTGAAGAATTCCCCGATTACGACGTATCCGAACGTTCGGCTGTTTCAATCGCACGCAGACTGCAAGATCCGCTTGCCGAACTTATAAAAATTGATCCTAAGTCAATAGGTGTAGGACAATATCAACACGATATGCCAGAAAACAGATTAGATAGCGTGTTAAAAGGCGTTATGGAAGACTGTGTTAATAAAGTAGGTGCAGATCTTAACACCGCAAGCGCACCTTTGCTTTCGTATATTTCAGGTTTGAACGGATCTATCGCTAAAAATATCGTCGCTTACAGAGAAGAACACGGAAAATTTAAATCGCGTAAAGAACTGTTAAAGGTTTCAAAACTTGGTGAAAAAGCATTTACTCAATGTGCGGGTTTTATGCGTATACCGGGCGCTAAAAATATTTTAGATAACACAGGCGTTCACCCCGAATCGTATGAAGCAACCGAAAAACTGCTTGCTCTTTTCGGATATACCGATAAGGATGTAGAAAGCGGTAACCTTGGTGATTTAAAAGAAAAAATTAAAAAATACGGCGTTAAAAATGTTTGCGAGCAAACAGGACTCGGCGAAATGACTCTTGCCGATATAACTACCGAATTGATTAAACCCGGTAGAGACGTGCGCGACAGTCTGCCTAAGCCTATGCTCCGTGCCGATCTTATGGATTTAAACGACCTTGTGCCCGGAATGAAAATTAAAGGAACGGTCAGGAACGTAACCGATTTTGGTGCGTTTATAGATATCGGCGTTCATCAAGACGGACTTGTTCACGTTTCAGAAATTTCCGATAATTTCATACGCCACCCAAGCGAGGCTTTAAAGGTTGGCGATATTGTGGATGCAACTGTTATTTCGGTTGACGTAAAGAAAAAACGTATTGGTTTAAGTTTAAAAAAGAAACCCGAACTTCGCGCATAAAAGTAGCTTAAAAATATTAACGGCTTATGGTTGTGTAAAATAAAAAGTCGCGCTATAGGTCGATTATCTAAACAAAATGCAAACAAAACCGCTAAGGGTAATACCCATTAGCGGTTTTTAAACAGTTATTTAAAAAATTATTTTTCGTTTTTTAAGTTTCTAATATAGGTGCAGTGCGGATAGTTAGAACAACCTAAAAATTGATGCCCTATTAAGATTAAAACTAAAAATATAATTATTGAAACAGCAATCACAATAAATCCACCTCTGTTTCTCATCATTATATCGATGTTAATGATCTTGCTAAAATTAATTCTCTAATGTCTATATGGTACAAGTATTTTTGTTAAATAGTAAAGCCACTTGTTATTTTTAAATAAAAAGCGGCTTTATTAACATATAAATAATTCGGTTTATTAATTAAATTTTATTTTATCTTCGACAAAAGAGGGGAGTTCGTCTATAGAAAGGCGGATTTGAGACATTGTGTCTCTGTCGCGCAAGGTAACGGTGTCGTTTTCGAGGGTGTCAAAGTCGATGGTAACGCAGTAGGGGGTTCCGATTTCGTCTTGACGGCGATAACGTTTACCTATAGAGCCTGCTTCGTCGTAACTGCACATAAAGTGCTTGGATAGTTTTGCGTAAACTTCGCGAGCTTTTTCCGAAAGATTTTTTTGTAAGGGCAGTACGGCAACTTTGTATGCGGCAACAGCGGGTGAAAAATGCATAACCACTCTTGTTTCGCCGTCTTCGAGTTTTTCTTCGTCGTAAGCTTCAGATAAAACAGCAAGCATTAATCTGTCTGCCCCGATGGAATATTCTATTACATAAGGAATGTATTTTTCGTTGGTGTAAGGATCAACGTAAAGCATGCTCTTGCCGGAATATTCTTGGTGGCGCGAAAGGTCAAAGTTGGTGCGGTTGTGAATACCGTTGAGTTCTGACCAGCCTATGGGGAATAAATATTGAATATCGCAAGCGGCTTTTGCATAGTGAGCGAGTTTATCGTGATCTTTAAAGCGTAAATGCTCTTGCGAAATACCAAGGTCAAGCAAGAATTTTTCTGCTTTTTGTTTAAAGCTTTCGTAATATTCGTGGTCGGTACCTTCTTTACAGAACCATTGATGTTCCATTTGTTCGAACTCTATCGTTCTGAAAATAAAGTTGCCGGGGGTGATTTCGTTTCTGAAAGCTTTTCCTATTTGACCTATGCCAAAAGGTACTTTTGCGCGCGTTGTACGCTGAACGTTTAAAAAGTTAACGTATTCGCCTTGAGCTGTTTCGGGGCGTAAATAAATTTTGTCCTTTGCATCTTCTATAACCCCGCGCGAGGTTTCAAACATCATATTAAATTGGCGTATAGGCGTCCAGTTGTGTTTGCCGCAAATGGGGCAGTTTATATGATGATCTTCTATATATTGTTGCATTTCTTCATTGCTCATAGTGTCGGGGTTTACGGCACCGTGAGAGTGATTTTCTATTAAAGTATCGGCTCTGTGGCGGCTTTTGCATTCTTTACAATCCATTTTAGGATCGGAAAAAGATGCCGTATGACCGCTTGCGTCCCACACTTTAGAATTCATAAGTATGGCAGCATCTACACCGTAAGAATTTTCGCTTTCTTGAACAAAGCGCTTCCACCAGCAACGTTTAATATTGTTTTTTATTTCAACGCCTACGGGACCGTAATCCCAAGTGTTGCCCATACCGCCGTATATATCGCTTCCGGGGAAAATAATTCCGCGTGCTTTACATAAATTTACAAGTTTTTCCATGGTAACGGATCTTTTTTGTTCTTCCATTTTAGGGTACCTAACCTTATAGT
>CAZPFZ010000152.1:0-4290 GCA_964585955.1 uncultured Acidiphilium sp. | reverse complement strand
CTTCAAGTGGCTTCATGTTATCCGCACTTGTAATTGGAGTCGAAAGAGGTTATGATAGCTATGAAACAAATCTTTTTCGCGCAAAATATACATTAAAAAATTTTGCAGAAAATATACCTCACTATATGGGAATGTTTGCACATTATATCAATTCTGATAATGGGAACCACTATAAAAAATGTGAATATTCAACTATTGACACGACACTATTTTTAAATGGTATGATTACTGCTGATAGTTATTTTGATGATGAAGATATTCACAATTATACCAAAAAAATATTTGAACGAATTGAATGGGAAAAGTTTACATTCATTCACGATGGACATTTACAATTTAGAATGGCTTATAATGATATCGTTGGTGGTGATTATTTAGAAAATAATAACATTGGCTGGATATATCATTGGAATATGTACGCTGAACAATTAACAATGTATATACTTGCAGCGGGATCAAATGAAATTAAAGAAAAAACGGCAGCTGATTTATTTTTAGGCTTTGAAAGATATACTGGCGGATATAAAGGAACAAATTTTGTTTATTCACCTCTTGGTTCATTATTTGTTTATCAATATTCTCATGCATGGTTTGATTTTAATAAATATTATGACTTAAAAGGTTTTGATTGGTTTGAAAATAGTAAAAAAGCATGCTTAGTTTGTAAAAAATATTGTGATGATTTAAAAGATGAATATCCGACTTTTAAAGATGCTTGGGGACTTTCTTCATGTGATGGTCCTAAAGGCTATTCAGGATATGGAAATCCCCCATTCGGTTGGGATTATGACTATAAAGAAGAATATTTAACAAAAAGAACAGATGGAACAGTCGCATTATATGCTTTAGTGGCTTCACTTCCATTTGTCCCTGAACTTGTAAAAAATACCTTAGAAAATTTACTTAAAAAATATCCCGAAATTATTGGCCCATATGGTCTTTATGATAGCATTAATATGACTGATAAATTATGGATTGGAAAAGAATATTTAGGAATTGATAAAGGAATAACCTTATTAATGATTGATAATTATTATTATCAAACAACTTGGAATAATTATATGAAACATAATATAATAAAGGAAGGAACAAAAAAACTTAACTTTATTAGGAAAGGATAAAAAATGGCTACAATAAAAGATGTCGCAAAAGCAGCTGGTGTTTCAATCGCAACTGTCTCGTATGTAATGAATAATGATCCTCGAATAAAAAAACAAACAGCCGAAAAAGTAAAAAAAGTTAGTGAAGAAATGAACTATGTTGCAAGCGGAATCGCTCGTAGCTTAAAGAAAAACAGAACTAATAATATTTTAGTTTTAACACCTGATTTTGGTGGACCTATTTTCCAAGAAATTCTTTCGAACATACATTTTGAACTAAAAAAACGTAACTATCGAATGATTGTTTCCAATGGTGATCTTGCGAGCGAATTATTAAATGAACGTCAAAGCGATGGCTTAATAAATTTAGATCCAAATGTTTCACCTGAACTTTTAATTAAAATTGCAAAAACAGGCTTTATAGTAGTTGACACTAGAAAAATCTATTCACCTGAAGACAAAGTCTTTGTTAGTAGAGTTGATTCTTATACACCAACATATGAACTTGTCAAACAAATGATTAATAGTGGTTTAACAAAAATTGGTTATATGCATGGTAGTGTAGATTCACCCGATAACATCAAAAGATATCATGGTTTAACTGACGCATTAAAAGATGCTAATTTAGAACCATTTTGTATCCTTTATGGTGAATTCTTAGAACAAGGTGGATATAATGCTATGAAAGAATATTTAGAAAAAAATAATCCGCTTCCAGATGCTTTATTTTGTGCGAATGATGAAATGGCAATTGGTGTATTAAACTTATTAAAAGAACTAAACATCGAAGTGCCAAAACAAATAAAAATTGCTGGATTCGATAACATCCAACTAGGAAAATATTGTGTGCCAAGTTTAACAACAATTGACGTCAATCGTGCTGATTGGTCAAAAAGCATTGCGAATAGCATTATCGATTTAATCGAAAATCCAAATCAAAAACTAATAAGTTATGATCCTAAATATAATATCATTAGACGTGAGTCATTTTAAACCTAAAGGCAACTTTAGGTTTTTCTTTTTAAAATTATGTAAAACGCTTGCAAAAAATCTAAATTTAAGGTATAATTTAATCGTATAAATAAATGGTTTCATTTTTTAATACATTTTTTTATGTTAAGAAATTGAAACGTTTCAAAATATGGAGGAAAAATGAAAAAATTTTTATCAATTGTTACACTTTTCATAATGTCAATGATTATCGTTGGCTGTAAAGATAGGAAAGATCCAAATGATGGAAAAACAGTTCTTACTTATGCGGCATGGAATTTAGGATCAAATGATCCAGATTCAATCAATATGGAAAGATTAATGTTAAAAGAATTTGAAAAAAAATACCCTGAGTATAAAGTTCAAGTAATTGAAAGACCTAAAACTCCTGGTACAACTTCAGATCAACCATGGAATGAATTTTTAGGCGCAAGAGCAAGTGTTGGAACACTTCCAGACGTTTTTTATTCTGATGATTTACCATATTATGTACAAAATAAATGGGCATTAGATATAACTGATATAGTAAAAAATGATCCAGAATATAAAAATATTTCAACAGATATCACAGATACTTGTATTTTAAATAATAAGACAATGGCAATTCCTAGTGCCGTACACTATATGGGATATGTTGTCAATAAAACAATTTATGAAAATGAAAATCTTGACGCGCCAACAGTAGATACAACAATGGAAGAACTAATTGAAGCAACAAAGAAAGTTGCAAACCATTCTTCTACAACAGGAAATGGTATTGTTGGTCTTGAAGGTATCGAACATATTTTACATTGGTATCCATCACAATTAAATGAAGACTACCAATGGTTTACATTTGATGGAACTAAATATAATTTAGATAGCGAAGAATTCATTAGTACAGTAAATTTATATCGCGAATTAAGACAATCATCTCAATTTATTTTAGAAGCAATCCAAGATGAATCAAACGAAGAAGAATCAACAATTAATTTAGAAGAAATCTTTGGTACAACTGATTACTTTAATACTGGAAAGATTGCTTGTAAATGGTATTTTAGTTATGACTTCGGTTGGATTCAACAAAAAATAGATGATGATATTTATACATGGGATTTAGACTTTATTGGTGTTCCTGGTGTTGGCGATGTAAAAAGAGTACCTGCTACAGTTGACTTAATGACAATTGCGTCAACAACAAAACATAAAGAAGGTGCTTATTTACTTGCAAAATGGATGAGTTTTGGTAAAGATGGTTATGCAAAGAGAATTGAACTTTCTAACACAGTTGAAGGCATTTCAAAAGTAAACTTTGCGCCATTACAAAATGATGATGATTTATTAGATCAATTCTTTGAAATTTATAATTCATTCCCTGGCCTTAGAACAATTGTTGAAAAAGGTTCAGTATTATTAGAACCAGTTAAATTCCAAATTGGTTATAATAATGTAAGATATCATGGTGTGTATGATGCTGAAAACAAAATGGGCGAAATCATCAACAAATTAATGGGTGGTGAAGTTTTAATCGAAGACATTAAAACAGAATTAAATAAACAAGCCAATACAATCTATAACCAAGAAAGACAATCTTTTGAACAAGCAGTTCAAAAATAAATAATTAAATATCAAAATTAAAAGCACCAAATAATAAATAATTTGGTGCTTTGTGTATAAAAGGAGAAACTATGAAAAAGAAAAAAATCATCATAATTTCCATAATAGCTCTTTTAATTTGTGTATTTATAATATTTGGGATAACAGGAAACAAAAAAACAAAACCTTCAATAAATATTAAAGACTTAAATGTTGAATTTGAAGATAATAGCTACGGAGCTTATCAAAAACAAAACAATAATATCCCGTCAGGAAAATCACAAATAACCATAAATCCAAATGAATTCAATATTTCAGAAAAAAACAATTATCTAACAAAAGAAAACTTTGGATATCAAAATAGTGATCAAGTATTTGCATGGGAAGAAGACAGTAATGTCACTGTCTCATTTGATGTTGAAATTGAAGAAGACGCTTTATACAAAATCCAAGTTGATTATTATTCACAAGTTGAAAATGTAATTGATATTGAATTAAATATGAAAATTAATGGCGAAACACCTTTTGTGGATACAACACAATTAACACTTGAAACTTTATGGAAAGAAGCATCAGAAAACGCCTCAAAAGATCGCTATGGAAATGATGTAAATATGTTACAAAC
>CAZPFZ010000151.1:0-4305 GCA_964585955.1 uncultured Acidiphilium sp. | reverse complement strand
TGTTGAACTTCCCAAGTTAAATTCTACCGATTATACGGTAAATGCTGCTACTTGCTCGGTTAAGGCAACTTACACTTGGAAGAATACAGACTATGGTACGTTTACTTTCGAAGATAAAGACGGTGCTGTTGCAACGCATACTAAAACTAAAGTTGTTGGCGAATACCCTGTAGAATCAACAAACGAAAAAGGCGAACAAATAAAAACCGATTACGTAATATATTATTGTGAAAAATGCGGGAATAATATTCGCGAAATAGTCAAAGTAACTGTTGTTGGCTAACAAAAAATAAAAGCAAAATCAAAGGTTTATAAAAAACTTAATTTGTAAAATTATAAAAACAAAAACAGTCGGTTATAAAAAATCGGCTGTTTTTGTTTAAAAAATATGCGCGCTTTTGTAAAGCGTGCTTAAAAACTTAACTGCTTTTTAGGCGCACATTGTTTTTGTTTGCAGTGTGTTTTTTTACATCTTTGATTTTTGCAAAATCGGTGAATTCTCCATTTTTTTAAAAGTACATTTTTCGCGCACGTTTTAACATAAAAAAAGGCAAATAAAAAAGCTTAAAAAAATTGCAGGTTTTTTGCCAATTCTTTTTATCCGCAGTTATTTTGCAAAAAACAGCTTTTTATTTGCTTTTTTGCAATATTTTCTTTTGTTTTTTACGTTTTTTTTGCTTTTGGCAATATAGGGACATAAAACATAATTTTTTTTAATGGCTTTTTGGTTGTTTAAAAAATGCTGTTTTTTTTGCGCTGCAAAGCCAAAAAAATTAAGTGAAAAAAATTAAATAGTCAAAAAGCCTAAAAGTGAATTTTTCATTTATTGTAGTTATTTTGTTAATGGACTTTGTTTTTTTGCCGCTATATAATATATTTCGGATTATGGCAAAGTGTATCGGTGCGTCCTATAACGGTGCCGATTTGTAATAAAAATGCCTAATTGTTGGGCAAAATAATAATGTAAAACAGGGGGTATTTTTGCGGAAATGCAGCTGTTAAAAAACAAAAAGAGAAGATAGCATGAAAAAAGCTTTTTCGTCTAATCCGATTACCGATTGCACCTATTATCCCGAAAGTAAAAAATACGCAGTTATAAACAATTCGCATGAAAAACAAATAACGGATTTTTATGATATAAACGGGCAAAAAACTACGCTTTGTTTGCAACCTGCGGCTATTATGTGGATAGATAACAACGATTAAAACCTAATTGTGTTATCGTCCTAAAAATATAAAAATATCGGGCTATAAGTCGATTATCAATAAAAAGCACCGTCAAAACGAAAAATTTTGGCGGTGCTTTTTGCAAAAAATTTATTTAATTATCTGTCGTATTGGTTAATTAACCGTTGTAGGCGTTTTGCTATATTTGTATTAAAATGATTTTTTGAAAACCTAAAACTCCAATTGTCGGGCGATAGCGTGGATGGAAAGTTTATTCGTGCGTAACCGCCTAAATGCAAAACATCTTGTAAGGGTACAACCGCTAAAAACGCCTTGGATGCAAAAAGTAGGCTTATTGCCGTGTCGCATTGGCTGTTTACATCGTCAAGGTTGTATTCAATGTTGAGTTTTATGCATTCTTCTTTTAGTTCTTGTTTAAACGACTCTAATTTATCGGTCGATAAACTTTCGATAAATGCGCAAAGGGGCAAATTATCGTGCGTGCCCGTGTAGGCAACGCTGTTTGTTGTGTAATTGCTTGGTTTATGTTCGTTGTATGGCGAGCCGTCAAAGGCAAATTCAAGCACTTTCATGCCGGGGTAACCCGTTTGTTTCAGCATTTCTCTCACGCCGTCGTCTATAATACCTAAATCTTCGGCTACAATGTTGCGGTCTGTTCTGCCTTCAAACAGTTTTGCACTCGGGCCTTGCATCCATTCGCCCGTTTTTGCCGATGGCGCTCCTTGCGGTATTGCATAAAATCTATCAAATCCGCGAAAATGATCTATTCTCACAACATCAAAAAGAGTTAGCGCATAGTCTATTCTGTTATGCCACCAAGAATATCCGTCTAAACGCATTTTTTCCCAATTGTAAACGGGATTGCCCCAAAGTTGTCCGTCATCCGAAAAAGCATCGGGTGGCACGCCGGCAACAAAAGCAGGGTTGTTTTTTGCATCTAACAAGAAAAGTTCCTTGCCGTATTTCCACATTTCAACGCTGTCGTAGGCAACATATATGGGCATATCCCCCATAATTTCAATGCCTTTTTCGTGAGCATAATCCTTTAAAGCGTGCCACTGTTGTAAAAATATATATTGCGTAAAAATCCAAAACTCAATATTTTGTTGGTTTTTTGCGGCAAATTCGGCTATTTTTTCGCTATCGTAAACGGCATATTCTTGCCATTCGTTAAAGGGGAGATAATCAAATTTTTCTTTAAGGGTCATAAAAATCGCAAAATCGCGATATTTTCCGCTCTGCAAAAAGTTTTGCCAGCCTTTATCGCTTTTGTTAAAACGAGAAAAGGCTATTTTTAAAACGTTGGCTTTATGCAAAAAGAGTTTTTCGTAATCTATTCGTTCAGGGTTGTTTCCCCAATCTATGTTCGCATAGTCTTCTTTTATTAAAAGTTTTTGTTTTTTTAATAAATCAAAATCTATAAAATAGTAGTTTAGCGCGCTCGAATCGCACGACTGATATGGGCTATCGCCGTAATTTGTGGGTAAAAGCGGCAATGTTTGCCATATCTTTATGTCGGCTATATGTAAAAAATCAATAAATTTTTCAGCTTGAGCACCTAATGTTCCTATACCGTAATCGCTTGGTAGGGCAGATATAGGCATTAATATCCCCGCTCTGCGTTGTTTATTCATGTGTATCCTCTTTTAAAGGTGAAGTAATATTTGTTAATTAAAGTTTTAGCGGCTTTTTATTGCCTAATGTTTTAACTTGCGTCATTGTTTTTTACTAAAAGTTCGCATTACACAAGTTATTGTTTTTATCTAAAAGTAGGGCTATATGTCGATTATTCAGCCAATTCTCTTATCGCCTGTTTGTAAATTATGCTCATTTTTTCAAATGCGGCAAGCGAAATATATTCGTTGGGTTCATGAACGGGGGCATCCGCACCCGGAAATTCCGGTCCGAAAGCAACGCCTACGGGCAATGCTCTTGCATAAGTGCCGCCGCCTATGGCAATCGGTTCGCACGTAGAGTTTGTTTCCGTATTATATATATTAAGCAATGTTTTTATAAGAAAACTATTTTTATCGTTAAACAAAGGCGCTTGATGATGTCCGCTTAAAGTAAAGGGTGCAATTTTGGCAACTTGTTCTTCCATAAAGCTTGGTTTAAAGGTTGCCGGGTACCTAAAATCAACCGTTACCTGCATAACTCCGTTTTCTGCGCGAATAATATCGGGGGACATAGTAAGCGGTCCTGTTTCGTCGCAGTATTCTTTAAGACGGTAGCAGTCGTTAAACAAAGCGTCGTAAACGGAGATATCCACCAAATTGAGTTTTGTAAGATATTTTAAAAGAGCATCTATTGCGTTTTTGCCTTTTTCGGGAGTGGAACCGTGTGCCGATATGCCAAAGCTTTCTATTTTGTCGCCGTTTATTTTTAAACCGCATTCTTTTGCGAGTTCGCTATTTATCGGTGCTATTGCATAGGCATAATCGCAAACCATATTGGGCATTTCGCCGCCTTCTATTATTTTTATACTTTTATCGCAGTTAAAGGTATAGTTAACGTGCATAATTCCCTTTTCGGCATATAAAACGGGGAAGTTTCCGTCTGGCGAAAAGCCAAAGTCGGGCATTTTTGCAACCTTTAAATAATGGTCTATGCATCCCCAGCCCGATTCTTCGTTGCAACCTAAAATAAACTTGATTGTTTTTTTAGGCATAAAACCTTCCTCTTTTAACTGCTTCATCATATAAAGTATGCTAACGGCGGGACCTTTATCGTCAAGCGTGCCGCGTGCAAATATCTTTCCCTCTCGTTCGTCGGGTTCAAACGGCGGAGTTTTCCAATCGGTAAGTCTCCCCGCTTTAACCACGTCAAGGTGACACAGTATGCCTAAAGTTTGTTCGCTTGGGTCACCTTCCCAAACTATTTCGCCTATATAACCATCGTAATTTGTTACCTTAAATCCAAATTGTTTGCCTAAATCAAGCATAAAATCCAAAGCTTGGCGAACGTGTTCGCCAAAAGGCATACCGGGCATAGGTTCGCCTTGAACGCTAGGAATAGCGCAAAGTTGTTTTAAAGTTTGCTTCATTTTATCAAAATCTTTTATCATAATAGACTCCTTAGCAAAGTTTTTTAATAAAAATTACTATTTTTTTTAATCAT
>CAZPFZ010000150.1:0-4324 GCA_964585955.1 uncultured Acidiphilium sp. | reverse complement strand
CAGGAATGGTGTGTTGTTCGGGATTCGTACCCGATTGCCTTTTAATTTACTCAGTTAACAACTTTTCAAACCATATTTATTAAATGCACCAAAAGTATAACATAAAAAGTGGCAAATGTAAAGTTTATATTTGCAAAATTTATACTTTTAGTGCATTCACGTTGCTATAATATTTATTTATCTTCTATGCTCGCGCTTTTGTACTTGCAAAACAAAAAAAGTGCCGCTATAGCTATACAATAAACGGCACCTGTAAAGTGCCTTGTTTATCGCTTAGTTGCGACACCAATTTTTTTAAACAAATCTAACGACAAGATTTTTTATGTAACGCGAAAATAAGGTACACTTCACCAAAAGTATACTCGCCGTTAGGACTATCAAATTGGAATCGCATTTTTATTTTAGCACTTTTTGTTTTTTACGTCAAATAATTATTTGTAATTATATAAGAACTTATCTACTTGTTAAAAAAATTTGCACAATGCACTCTTAAAAAGAACATTATGCAAAACAAACAATCGCCCCGCTTTAAAGCCAACAATAATTACACTTAATATAAAAAATCCGCCTATAGGTTGATTATCGGCAACTTTAATAAAACAAAAAGCCTTAGACATAACAATACGCATAAGACTTTGCATTTTAAAATTATTATATAAAAAATCACCAATCTTCTTTAATACGAGTTTTTATATCGTCGTAATAAGCAAAATATTTTTCACGCTCGGCTTGACGCGCTTGCCTAATTTTTGCTTTGCGTTTTTTTTCGTCGGCAATCTTTTTTTCTTCGGCTGTTTTTAGCGCGCTGGGTTTAACAACATTTTTTTCAGCACTGCTTGCGTTATTTTTTTCGTCTTTTAAAAAATTATCGTTATTGCAGTTTTGACTGTTGTTTACCGCGTTATTTTTTTCTTGACAGTTATTCATAAAAACACAAAATTCTCCGTAAAACAATGAGGCGAATTGCATTGCAATCCGCCCGAAAAGAGTTTATTCGATCTTTTGTTACCCTAATCAATCTTTCTTTTCTTCTTTTTGCGCTATGACTTCTTTTCCGTCATAGAATCCGCATTTAGCGCAAACTTTATGAGCTTGCTTGTATTCATGACACTGAGGGCATTCAACGAGCGTGGGCATAGTAGCCTTATAATTGCTTGCGAATCTCTTATTTCCTCTCTGCTTTGAAATCTTCCGTTTAGGAACTGCCATATTTATGCACCTCTCTTGTGATTATTTACTAAAAATTATTTTGGTGACCGCAATCGGTTACGTTAAGGTCTGCACCGCATACGGGGCATAAACCTTTGCAATCGGGTTTGCAGTATATTACCAACGGACGGCTTAACACAATAGCTTCGTTAACAGCAGGTGTTATATCAGCCTTACCGCTTTTATAAAGATAACAATCCTCGGCGGGGAAAAGCGAAAATACCGCATCAAACGAATATTCCACCTTTTTTTCCGCATAGCCCAAACAACGCGAACATTCGCCCGCAACAATGTAACTAATTGTTATATAAACGTAAAGATCTTTATCTTTTACGTCGGCAGTGCCGGTAATTAACACATCGCCTTTAAAGCGTGCGCCCGGCATGGCAAGCAAATCGTCGTCCGCGGTATAGCTAAAACTTATATTTGCACTTGTACTGCCTGATTGTTTGAGTTTTAAAACATCGATGACCATATCAAATAAAGCCCGACCTTTTATCGTGCGCAAGTTATTATACAGTATTTTTTACAGCTTGTCAAACAAAATAAGCAAAAAACGCATTTAAAAGAACTTTTTAAATTAACTTTTTACTCTTTTTTTATTTTGATTAAGCCATTTTGCCGTTTGCGGCAATTTCAGCGGTATCTCTCGCAATAACAAGTTCTTCGTTTGTGGGAATAATAAGAACCTTAACTTTGCTATCTTTACCGGTAATATCGCAAATGCCGTCGGTGGGATGCGCGTTCTTTTCTTCGTCTATAGAAACACCCATATATTCAAGCCCTTCGGCAACACATTTTCTTACGTAAGCATCATGCTCGCCTATACCTGCGGTAAACACGATACAATCCGTTCCGCCCATAGCGGCAGCATATGCGCCAACGTATTTTTTGCACGAGTAGGTAAAAATATCCAACGCCAATTGCGCCCTATGATTGCCGCTTGCCGCTGCTGCCGAAAGGTCACGGAAATCGCTTGATACGCCGCTTACCCCCCAAACGCCCGATTTTTTATTGCAAACGGTAAGCAATTCGCTAAGACTCATATTTAACTTATTGCCGAGGTATTCTAAAATAGCGGGGTCTAAATCGCCCGTTCTTGTTCCCATGGGAACGCCGCCAAGCGGAGTAAAGCTCATTGACGTATCGCAACATTTACCGTTTTTAACGGCTGCGATGGATGAACCGTTACCAAGGTGGCAGGTTATAACCTTAAATCCTTTTTCGGGATCTACGCCCAAATATTTAGCAGCTTCACCCGAAACAAAACGGTGACTTGTGCCGTGTGCTCCATAACGACGAACTTTGTATTGCGTATAATATTCATACGGCAAACCGAAAATATAAGCTTTTTCGGGCATAGTTGCATGGAATGCGTTATCGAAAGCAACCGCCATAGGTACGTTTGGCAAAATTTCTTTGCATGCCTTTATACCGGTGATGTTTGCAGGTTGATGCAAGGGTGCTAAATCTATATTGTCTTCGCAAACCTTCATAACCTCGTCGTTAACGGGCATAGAGCAATCGTAAACGCCGCCGCTGTGAAGCATTCTGTGCCCTACCGCGTCTATTTCGTTCATAGATTTTATAACGCCGTATTCTTCATGCACAAGCGTTTCGAGCATAAGCTCTATAGCGTCTTTATGCGTGGGCATTTCTCTGTTTATTGTTACCTCTTTTCCGTTATATTTATGAACGAGAAAAGAACCGTTTATTCCTATTCTTTCGCAGCCGCCCTTAGCTATGGGCTTTTCGGTAGCCATATCTATTAACTGATATTTAAGCGAGGAGCTGCCTGCATTTATTACAAGTATTTTCATTATTATATTTCCTTATACAATTCTAATTGCGCTAAATATTCGGCAAACAATAACAAAGTTAGCTATAAATTGCAACTTAAATTACCATCAGCCGCAAAAACTTAATCAACTGCAAATATTTAATTATGGGCAAACAACAAATATCTAAGTCCTATGCCAATATTAGCAGTTTTTACAAAAACTTACCACTCAATTTGCGTTTGTAAAGCAGTCATTGCAACAGCCAAAACTATATCTTCGGACTTACATCCCCTTGAAAGATCGTTCATGGGTTTTGCAAAACCTTGACAAAGCGGACCTACTGCAGTAAAACCGCCTAAACGTTCGGCTATTTTGTAACCTATATTGCCTGCATCGAGATCGGGGAATATTAAAACGTTTGCATGCCCCGCAACGGTAGATTGAGGAGCCTTTTTAGCAGCAACCGACGGAACTATAGATGCATCGAACTGAAGTTCTCCGTCTACGTTTAATTCGGGATCGAGCTCTTTTGCTTTTTGAACGGCCGCAACAACCTTTGCAACGTCATCGTGCTTTGCGCTACCCTTGGTAGAGAAAGAAAGCATTGCAACCTTAGGATCTAACCCGGCAAGTGCCTTTGCGCTTTTTGCTGCGGCAACCGCTATATATGCAAGCTTATCGGGATCGGGGTTGGGTTCCAAGCCGCAATCGGAGAATATGAACGCACCGTCTTCGCAATACTGATTACCGCCTTCGGGAGCAATCATAACAAAAAAGCTTGAAACCAACGGAACGCCTTTAGGCATTTTTATAATTTGCAAACCCGGCCTTAACGTGTTGGCGGTTGAGTGGCACGCACCCGAAACTAAACCGTCTACATCGCCGGCTTTTAACATTAACGTTCCGAAATAGGTGCTTTCTTTTGCCGTTTCCAAAGCTTGTTCGGGGGTCATTCCCTTTGCTTTACGTAATTCATATAACAAATTAGCATATTCGCCAAGCTTGGGTGACATTTCGGGATCGATAATTTCAACGCCCGATAAATCAACTTCGGGATTATCGGCTTTTATGCATTCGGGGTTGCCAAGCAACACTACTTTTGCAATACCGCGTTTAACGGTTTCGGCTGCGGCAACAACCACCCTTGAATCTTCACCTTCGGTAAGAACAATTTTTTTGCCCAATTTTGAGGCATTTTCAACAAGTCTGTCGATAAGCTCTGACATAAAACTTTCTCCTTATATAAAAATAACTTGAATTTTTTTAGCTTTTAGTGTATCATAATAAACATAAGCGCAATTTACTAGCGCGCATAGCTTTACACTATAATATAT
>CAZPFZ010000149.1:0-4357 GCA_964585955.1 uncultured Acidiphilium sp. | reverse complement strand
CAATTATTGACCGCAAAAACATACAAATAACAGGGGTAAGTGAAGTTGACGTTGTAACCGAAGAAAAAATTACTTTAACGCTTTTTAATAAATCGCGCTTAATAATTTATGGCAATGCATTAAAAATAGCGTGTTTTTCTAAGCAAAACGGAAGCTTGCAAGCGGATGGCAACGTTTGCAAAACTGAATACGCCGCCGAAAAAATAGGTATTATTAAAAAATTGTTAAAATGAGTTTCGAAGCCGAAAACCAGTTACTTTATTTTATAATATGTTTATCGTTCGGCTATATATTCGGAATAATCAGTGCGATTTTTGACGTTCTTTGCGAAATAAACAACACAATTTTAAACTGTATTTGTGTAATTTTGCGCTATATTTTGTTCGCGTTTTGTTTTGTTTTATGCAAAAATATTTACAATTTGCCAAACATTAGGTTATACATGCCTCTTTGCGCTTTATGCGGATTTACTTTATATAAAAAAACTTTATATAAAATAATTGCAATCTATGCCAAAAAGTTGTATAATAAAGCAATAAAACTACTAAAACGGAGAAAGATTAAAAATGTCACCCGACAAAAAAACAAGATTGGTAGCCGCCGCAACGTCGGTAATGGTTCTTTTATTGTTTATTCTTATAGCGGTAATGATTTATCAAATGATTGCCATCAACGGAAAAAAAACAAGAAGGGAAGAGCTCGACCGCGAAATAAAACGTTTGGAGCAAGAAAATAAAGAAACTCAAAACGATATCGATTTATGGCTTTCCAACTGGAAAATTATTGAACGCGCGCGCGAACTCGATTACAATTTCCCCGATGACGATTAAACATTAGAAAAATGAACGCATCAAGCCTTAAAAGCGTCTTTTTTTCAAAAAACAATCGTATAGGTAACAAACGCGTTTTTTTCAAGCGCTTTTATAACCAAGCATTTACTAAAACAATACTTTTTCACTAACCATGAGCAACATTGCAATTATAGATATCGGTAGTAATTCCGTTCGTTTAAGAATTTCCTCTGACGAAAAAGTTTTATTAAGGCAAACTTTAACAACCCAACTTTCGCGCGATATAAAAGAGCAAAAACTAAGCTATAACTCGATTAATCGCACTTTAGAAGGTATTAACGAATTTGTTAACGAAATAAAACGTTACAGCGCAACCCCGTTTGCATTTGCTACAGCCGCCGTAAGAAACAACCAAAACGGCAACGATTTTTGCCGTTTGTTTAACGAGAAATTCGGTTTTAATGTTGATGTTATATCCGGCGAACAAGAAGCCGAGCTCGCTTTATTGGGTGCGCTTAACGGCAAAAATGGCAGTGTTATAGATGTAGGCGGCGCCTCGTCGGAGCTCGCTGTTACAAAAAACAACTCAATCTCTTATTCACACTCCATGCCAAACGGTGCCGTAACTTTAACCGATAAATTTGGTAAAAACCTTGCCAAATCGCAAGAATTTTTAAATAACTACATAAAAAATCACTTTAAAAACGATATTTTATTGCCACAGCCACTTGTTTTAATCGGCGGAACGGCAACTTCGCTTGCTTATATAGCCAACGGCTGCGGATTATACAATCGCGATAAAAACAACGGTAAAATTTTAACCTTGCAGTTTATAAGCAATTTAACGCAAGAATTATTTGCGCTCTCCTCTGACAAAGTTGCACAAAAATACTCGCTTAACCCCAAACGCGCTCAAGTTATACACAGCGGCTGTTTAATAATAGAACACTTATTAAAACATTACAATCAAACGCAAGCAACCGTAAGCGAAAACGATAATTTAGAAGGTTATTACTTGCACAAAATTAAAGGGGTTACTTATGAAAAATAATAAAAATATCTCGTTAATCAACCTATTGCCCGCTATTTTGTGTTTTTTATACTTTGCAACATTAACAACTTTAGCTCTTGTTTTTTTTAAAGAACACACTTTATCGGTAATATTATTTATACTTTTAGGGCTTGTTATGCATTATGTTTTTGCCGTAATATTTCACGAATTAGGGCATGTTATTGCGGCTAAAACGCAAAAAATGCAAGTCGTTTACGTAAACTTTGGATTGTTTTCGTATGATAAATCGCAAAAAAAACTGCGCTTTTTTACTTTTTTCGGTAAAACCGCAGGCGAAAGCAAGTTTTTACCAACAAAAAGGGTAAACGATATTCAGTTAAAAACAATTACTTACGGCGGACTTATAGGTTCACTTGTTTACATCCTTATTTGCACTTTGGTTTTGTCCTTTGTAAAAAATTACATAACGGTGGCTTTATTTGGGGCAGGGCAAACACTTTCGTTATATTTGTTCATAGTTAACATTTTACCGCTCGGCAAAAGTCATGACGGAAGTTTAGTTTCTGCCAATAGCGAATACCTAAAAGCTGTTGCCGCTTGCGCCGAAGTACAGCGTCTTATAATAAACGGCGAAAATCCAAGCGAACCTAACGATATAATAGACAATAATCAACCTATAGCCCGATATTTTCATTATTTATTCCTTGCTGCAAACGGAAATAAAGAGGGTGCTTTATCTTCTTTAATAAACCTAAATTGTAACGACGCTTTTACCGACGATGAATACAATCTAATCTTCCCCGAACTTTTATTTAAGGCTTGTACTCAAAACACGCTCGATGAACAACAAAAACAGCAAGCATACGACTATTTTTCAGATGAACACAAAAATATAAACGCCTTGCGCGCACATTATTTTTACTGTTCGTTTATAGGTGAAAACGCTTGGGCGCAAATTCTTTGCGAAAGTTACAAAAAACAGGTTTTACTTGAACCGCCTTTTATTATAAAAGCCGAACAAACACTAACTAAAAATACACCTTTGACTTTTTAAAAATAATTTTTTTAACAATAAAAAAACCTTATATAGGTCGATTATCGGCATATATAAGGTTTTTTATTTTACTTTGTTAAAATATTTGTGTTACTTTGTTAACAGCAGCGCACCCAACGAAGCAACTATATCATCTGCAACGTTTTTATCTACCTTTACTTTTATTATTCCGGATTTTTGTTTTAAACTAATATTTGAATTTGCTCTAATTCCTAGACTTTCTATATCACGGTAATCTGATGCTATTACTACTTTTAGTTTAATGTCGTTTCTCAACACAAGCAATATACCAAAGATAGTTATAATAACGCTACCAATAATAAACATTATATATATTGGATTCATAGAATCCGTTGCAGCAAGTTCTTTTTGTTTTACTATGGTTACAACGCTAAATGCAAGCGCGGCTATTCCTACTATTAAAAATAAAATTCCTACGGCAATAAAATTTTGCACAGCCTTTTCAAAGGCAACCGTTGTTACATTATCATTCGCTAATTCTTGTGTTTTAACAACTTTACCGTTTTTATAGTTTTTTTCGTTTATATGTATGATGCGCTTGTTTGTTATAACCAACTTTTTTTGCGAGGTTTTAGAAAAAGCACTTCTTGCATATTTCCAATTTTTTAACACTCGCTCACCTTCCGTTAAATTAACGGGTAAATTATTATCATATTCGTTCATTTTCTATCCTAAATAGTGTTACTTAATAAATATTTGCTTGTAATAACATTTATCACTTACATTAAAATATTTAAATAATCAACCTATATCCCGTTATTTAGTTACCTTCGGTTAAAAGTAACGCACCTATAGAAGATATTACGTCTTTAGCTACACTTTCGTCAACTTTAACTTTAATTTTGCCGCTTTTTTTAGATTTAAGAGAAACGCCCATATTTGCATAAATTCCAAACACGGTATTATTTCTACTATTGCTTGTAATAACAAGCACCAATGCATTTTTACGTTTAAAAAACAAAATTAATCCGATGATGGCCAAATATATGCCTACAATAATCAATATTATAGAGACCTGTGAGCCAACACCTGTCTCTTTTGGGGAGTTTGAGGTGCTAATAATTATTCCGCCTACTACACACAAAGCAGCCAATACAAACAAAACTATTGCAGCAATTTTATAGTTTTGATTACAATGGTAACAATTAACGCTTGAAGCGTCTTTTTTACGCATTTCCTGACGAATAGTTTTTTCGCCGTTTTTGTAAAAATACGAGTCGGTTGCTACAATTCTTTTGTTTGTTACAACAAGCTTGTGCGACGATTTCAATTTACCTGTTGTTGTTGCGTAGTTCCAATCTTTAATAATACCTTCATCATCAGCAAAAACCAAAGATTGATTTGATGTTTCATTCATTTTTTTATCCTCCATTTTTATCTCGTAATCGAGATTTTTACCTATCTTTATTTTGTTTATGGGGTAGTTTAAAAAAGGGATCCCCCTGCACACGCAAGCGTGTGCAGGCAAAAGAAAAAGCA
>CAZPFZ010000148.1:0-4372 GCA_964585955.1 uncultured Acidiphilium sp. | reverse complement strand
AATAAATATCGTTACCGTGTATTAATAGACGGTAACGATATTTATTTTGCCACTTACACTTCATCCCGCAAGGTTGCCCATTACCGCAACAATCCCAAAGCTTGCGTATACTTTTTTTCCAAAGGTCAATCTTTTCAGGGGGTTGAAATAAAAGGTGAAATGCAAGTTTTAACCGATCAGCCAACGAAATCACGCTTTTGGAAACCATTTTTTAATCGTTTTTATAAAAAAGGCGTAACCGATCCCGACTATTGCATATTAAAATTTAGCGGCTTTATTGCTCAATGGTTTAGCGATTTTAAAACTGAAACTGTAAAAATGTAATGAGTAAAGCCGATTTAACAGTTAACTTGTTTGGGTTGACTAAATATCGGTTTAAAAACAACAAATAAAAAAGGGAGAAAAATAAATGATACAACTTGATCGTTTGGGGCTTGGGTGCATGGGTATGTCTTGTTACCGCAATCCCGAAAACTCGGTAAAAACAATTCATTACGCGTTAGATAGCGGCATTACGCTTTTTAATACCGGCGAATTTTACAGTGCCGGCGAAAGCGAACTTATAGTGGGGCAAGCTTTAAAAGGTATTGAAAGAGATAGCTATTTTCTTTCGGTAAAATTTGGCGTCTTGCCATCGCCTCAAGGCGGCATTTATGGGTTAGATGTTAATCCATTTAACGTAAAAGGTCATTTAACTTATTCTTTGCGACGCTTAGGTTTAGAATATGTTGATTTATATCAACCTGCAAGAATGGATACCGAAATTCCCGTTGAGGATGTTATCGGGGCAATTGCCGAACAAGTACACGCGGGTTACGTTAAACACATAGGTTTATCTATGGTGGATGCTCAAACTCTCCGTCGTGCGTGCAAGGTTCATCCTATACACATGGTGGAAATGGAATATTCGCTTTTAGATAGGTCTATCGAAAACGAGCTTATCGCCACAGCGCAAGAATTAGGTGTTAAAGTGCTTGCCTTTGGCACAATAGGGCATGGTTTGCTAACCGATGATATTTTAACAAACGGAACAAATAATCCGCGTATGGCTATGGGGTTGCTTTCACCCGAAAACCGCGAACATAATCTTTCGGTTATAAAAAAAGTAAAAGAAATTGCTGATGCAAAAAATTGTTCTCTTTCGCAATTGGCTCTTGCTTGGTCTCTTTCAAAATATTCTAACGTTCAAAGCCTTATAGGCACAACCAATCCCGAACATTTAAAAAGTGCTATAGAGGCTCTCAACGTCGAGCTAAATTCAGACGATATAAAACAACTTGAAGAGATAATTTCGTCTGATAAAATAAAAGGTAAAACAAGCCGTACCTTCAAATTTACAAACGGAGTTGCGAGTATTATATAAAAGCAGGCAAAAAAGTGCTTGCAATGTTACGTATGGCGCCTCAAAAACGATATTATAAAAAATAAAAAAAAGAAAAAGCGTATAAGCTAAAGTCGAAAAAGCTTATACGCTTTTATAGTGGGAAAGTGTGGTTGAATTTATTTGTTGTTATAAGCAGCATCTTTCCAATAAACGGGGGAGGCAAAAGTGCCCGTGTAATAACCGTTTATTAAGCGAACGAGTAAATCGTTAAGGCGTTCTATAACAACATTTGGTAGTTGCGGATCTAAGTGCGGGTTTCCAACACCTGAATCGTCGGTGATAAAAATAAAGGTGCCACCGGTAAGTATTGCCGCGCTGCGCGATAAGTATTCGGTCAATGTGTCTGCGCCGCTTGCAAGTATGGGCGAAATTCTAATACCTTTTTCAGCTGCCGTATAAACAGCCGATGAATAAGCATCTTGGTTTTTTTGAGTGGTATGGCAGGGCGCATCCAATAAATTAAATATAAGTTTTGTTGCCTCGTCTGACCATTGTTTATTAACAGCCATTTGCAAAGCTTCGTCCAAAGCTTCGGGGTAGTCTCCGCCGCCTTCAGCTTTTTGTTTGCTAAGTACGTTTTGCATTGTTTGGTACTGCTCGGTATTAGTTACGTCCGTAAAATCGGTAAAGGCGAATTTTTCATTGTCGCCATCGTCTCTATAAAACAAAAATGAAAGCTGTACTGTAATGTCGTTATAAGCGTCAACCACGCGTTCAATAACATTGCCCAGTTCTTTCTTTAAAAAGTTTATTTCGTCGCTCATAGACCCCGTTGCGTCTATTACAAACATTAATTGAATCAATTGTGATTTACTTGTTTCTGTTTGCAATTGAAGGGTTAAATCGTTATTTTTGTTATCATATTCAAAAGAGTTCGAAACATCTCCGACTGCAACTGTTATATTGCCATTTTTGCTTTGCGGGAATAAGTACGCATAACCGCTTGCATCCGTTATGGCTGTATACTCGCAAATACCGTTATTTGTGGCAGTTACAACGGCGCCTTCTATTGCTTGACCTTCATTCGCTACCTTTACTCTAACGCGGTTTTGTGAGTTTAAATTAAAAACATTACCGTTTTTATTTAAAAATTGGTAAAATTTACCGCGCATGTGTGCCTGAGAGTATTTATCGGTATCGACTATAGAGTTGTCTATCGCAAACAGTTTAAGCCAATCTTCAAAATACAAATTATCGTTATAAGCGCCCGCTGTTAGGGTTCCCGGTTTTATTTTGTTTATTCCGTCTTGTGTAACATCGCCGTTTTCGCTTGAAGTTCCGCTCGGACTATCGCTTGCAATCTCTCCTGAGGGCGTCGTGTAACTGTCGCCGTAGTCATCGGCTATCTCTCCGACAGATATTCCTCCACCGTCGTTGATAGGTAAGCCACCGCTCGGATATATGTCTTTATCTGCGGAATTCATATTGCTACATGCAAATAAAAGCATCATGCAAAGCGCCAATAAAACAGCGGTAAAAAGCTTTAAAGATTTTTTCATAAAAACAACTCCTTTTTAACGTACAAACAAATTTATTAGTACATTAAACAATCCGTCGCTTGTTTAGTCTTATGTATAACGCAAAGGAATAATAATTTACTCACCATTTTATTTTTTATTTTAAAAAGGGTACTATTATGTGGTTTTGAACGTATAAATATTCGTCTTTTATACTTACGCTGTCTTCTGTTATATCAAGGTAGTTATGTTGGCTTGATAAAACGTCGTCATAGTCAGCGGTGAAATCGCTGTTAAAAAGCTGTTTATAACGCGCAAGCGATATACCGTCGGCAGTGCGCAAGGCAAGCATAATAAATTCCGATTTAACCTCATCGCCTTCTATTTGCTCCGAAAAAATTTCGGCGTACTTGTCGTTAGCAATAAAACGTATATATTCGTCTATTTTTTCGGTATTTGTAAAACGGCGATTGTCAATGCAGGAGGAAGCCGCCACGCCCAAACCTATATATTCGCCTCTTTGCCAATAGTTAAGGTTGTGGCGAGATCTATAACCCGGTAGTGCAAAGTTAGAAACTTCGTATCTTTCAAATCCGTGTTTATGCAAATATTCGCGTGCGAAGTCGTACATTGCCGCTGTTTCGTCGCCGTCTGGTAGTTCACCGTTTAAATAGGTAGTAAACATAGGCGTTCCTTCTTCGGGTGTTAGCGCATAAACGGAAATATGTTTTGCACCGTTTGTTATTGCTAAATCTATTGTATCCTTAATTTCGTCAATTTTTTGATCTTTTAAGCCGATCATAACGTCGGCACTAAAATTTTTTCCCTTTAAAAGGCTTGCACATTCGCAAAATTGTTGTGCTGTGTGTATTCGGTTTAAACTTGCAAGGCGCTTGTCATATGCCGATTGTAATCCCAAACTGTAACGGTTTATACCTACTTTGTCGTAAACTGCAACTTTTTCTTTTGTTAAAGTGCCGGGGTTTGCTTCAAGTGTAATTTCGGCATTGTCTGCAATGTTAAAGCTTTTGCGCAACTGATTCATCGTTGCCCCAATAAGCTTTTCGTCTACGTAAGAAGGCGTTCCTCCGCCAAAATAAACCGTGTCAAAAGTTTTATTTTTTAACTGTTCGCCTCTCGACATAAGCTCCTTAAACAAGCATCCGAAATAAGCTTCCGCTTTATTTATTTCGTTCGGGTAAGAGGCAAAATCACAGTATGTGCATTTTTGTTTACAAAAGGGTACGTGTATATAAATTCCGGGCATTTTTTTAATCCTGTGTTTTTAGTAATGTGCCGATAATCAACCTATAGGCGCATTTTTTGAAAAAAGATTTGCTGTTTTTATTAAATTATTTATCACTAGAATCTATTTTTAAAATAGACATAAACGCTTCAGAAGGTATTTCAACCGAGCCTAACTGGCGCATTTTCTTTTTGCCTTCTTTTTGCTTTTCCAAAAGTTTTTTCTTTCTTGTTATATCGCCGCCGTAACATTTTGCAAGCACGTCTTTGCGTAAAGCTTTAACTG
>CAZPFZ010000147.1:0-4429 GCA_964585955.1 uncultured Acidiphilium sp. | reverse complement strand
CATTTGCGACACATGGGAATATATCTATCGTTACCGCCAATGACAACCTGCTCGCCTGAATAAACGATTTTTCCGTTGTCGTCTACACGGGCGTTTACCGTAGCTTTTAAGCCGCATTTGCAAACGGATTTTATTTCGGAAACGGAATCGGCTATTTCGAATAAGCGTTTACTACCCTCGAACAAATGCGATGTAAAATCGGTGCGCAAGCCGAAACACATAACGGGGATATCTTCGTACATGGCAATGGCGGAAAGCTGATCTACCTGCTGTTCGGTTAAGAACTGACATTCGTCCACGATTATTACATTACTACTGCTGTAAGTGCTTTTAAAAAGTTTGTAAATATCGTCGGACTTGCTTAATGCGACTGCTTTTTGTTCTAAACCTATGCGCGATTTTACTATATCGGCACCGTCGCGAGTGTCTATTGCGGGTTTTGCGAGCATAACCTTCATGCCCATTTCTTCGTAATTGAATTTAGTTATTAGCGCTTGAGCGGTTTTCGAGCTGCCCATTGCGCCAAATTTAAAATATAGTTTAGCCATAATTAAGTGCCTTTTGTATAAAGATAATTTAATTTGTTAAAAAATAATCCGTAATTATTCAACTTTTGCGAGAATAAGCGGACGGGCTTCGGGGTTATTTTCGCCTATAACGGTACTTGACAAAAAGCGTTGACAGGCAGCACCAAACAACTTTTGATCATTACAGTGCATAACAGCTATTTCGTCGCCTACGTTAATATAATCGCCTGTTTTTTTAGTAAGAATTATGCCTGCGGAATAATCTATGGCATCTTCTTTTTTATTTCTGCCGGCGCCGAGCAATAAACTTGCTATACCGTAACCTTCGGTATCGACTGAGATGATATAACCGGATTTTTCGGCTTTTATAGACTGCGTATATCTAGCTTGTTTGAACAAACTTGGATTATCTATAAGGTTTACGTTGCCGCCTTGCGCTTTTACCATATTTTTAAATGTATTAAGAGCACTACCGTCGGTAATTGCATTTTTAGCCATTTGCTTGCACTGCTCAACACTGCCTTTTTCGGCAAGATATAACATGTGAGCGGCAAGCTCTATGCAAATTTCGGTAAAATCGGCAGGTCCGTTACCTTGCAAGGTGGCAATTGCCTCTTTTACCTCGAGCGAGTTACCTATAGCGTTGCCTAAAGGTCTATCCATATCGGTTATTAAAGCAAGCATTTTTTTGCCGGCGTTTTTACCAATATCCACCATAACGCGGGCAAGTTTTTTGCTATCTTCTACCGTCTTCATAAAAGATCCGCTACCCGTTTTTACATCTAAAACAATACAATCATCATCGGCGGCGAGTTTTTTTCCCATAATGCTTGAAGCAATAAGGGGTAAACTATCTACAGTGGCGGTTACATCACGCAAGGCATAAAGCTTTTTATCAGCGGGAGCAAGATCGGCATTTTGACCGACTATTGCTATGCCCGTTTGGTTAACAATCCTTTCAAACTCGGCAGCAGATAAATCGGTACAAAAACCATCGATAGATTCAAGTTTATCAATAGTACCACCTGTATGACCTAAACCTCTGCCACTCATTTTGGCAACTTTTATGCCAAGCGAAGCAACAATGGGAGCAACAACCAAACTTGTTTTATCACCAACACCGCCCGTTGAATGTTTATCTACCCTAATACCTTTTATATTTGAAAAATCAAGTTTTTCGCCCGAATCGCGGACGGCAAAAGTTAACGCAGTTGTTTCGGCAACGGACATACCGTTAAAATAAATTGCCATACACAACGCAGCCGCTTGATAATCGGGAATTTCGCCTTTGACGTATCCGTTTATAAAATAATTAATTTCTTCGCTTGATAATTCTTTTTTGTCGCGCTTATTTTTTATTATATCGTACATTCTCATAATGCTTACCGCCTTTTAATAAAATTACGTAAATATGCCGCTATAGATTGATTAACCAATATTTGACATTGCTATAACCCATATAAATTTACAAATTTTCATTTGTAAAAGAATGCGGTATAAGTTCTTGCAAAGTATATTGCTTAAAGCTATCTGGCGTGCCGAGAAGTATTTTAAAATCAGACGAGCAAAACTCACACATAACTTGCCTGCAAACGCCGCAAGGAACACAGTCGTCGGAAAGACAGTCTTTTCCGCCAACTATCGCTATTTTTTCAAACTGTTCTTCACCTTCGCTTACCGCTTTAAAAATAGCAGTTCTTTCGGCACAGTTTGTAGCGCCGAAAGAGGCATTTTCTATATTGCAACCGAGAAAAACCTTGCCGCTTTTTGTAAGCAATGCGGCACCCACCCTATATAACGAATAAGGCGCATATGCGTTTTTGCGCGCCTTAACGGCAAGCAACATAAGCTCTCTATCGGTTATTTCAATTTTGTTTACCATATTACACCTTTTTGCCGCCCCTAAAAAGACTTTTTATACCGATAATCAACTTATAGGCGGACTTTTATTGGTTTATTTTAAAATTTCGCTTAAAAAACTATTGCCAAAACTGTCCTCTTGATTTATACCGAGATACTGTAAAACGGTTGCTGAAATATCGGCAAAAGAAGACCTTGTTTTTAAATCTACGCCCGATTTTAACATACTGCCGTAAGCAATCATTGGCGTATATTCGCGCGAATGGTCTGTTGACGGAGTACCGGGATCGCAGCCGTGATCTGCCGTTACTATAAGTAAATCGTCGGATTTCATATTAGCCATAAACTCACCAAGCTGCTTATCAAAAGCAGTCATGGCGGCTGCATAACCGGGTATATCGTTACGATGCCCGTAAACCATATCGAAATCGACAAGGTTTACAAAACATAAACCGTTAAAATCCTCTTTTTGTTTTTCTAATGTTATACGCATTCCGTCATCGTTATTTTTTATGGGGTTGCTTTGCGTTAAGCCACGACCTGCAAAAATATCATAAATTTTTCCAACCGAAATGCAGTCTTGCCCCGCTTTTTTTACAAGATCGCACATTGTAACTGCGGGTGGTTCAAGCGAAAAATCGTGACGGCGCGGCGTTCTTGTAAAAGGATATTCGCCATTAAACGGACGTGCTATTACCCTACCCACCGCATTTTTACCGTTAAGCAATTTTCTTGCAATTTTGCAATATTCATATAATGTTTGTACGTCGACAACGTCCTCGTGGGCAGCAATTTGAAAAACGCTATCCGCCGAAGTGTATACAATTAAAGCACCCGTTTTTATATGCTCTTCACCGTAATCTTTTATAACTTCGGTACCGGAATATGGCTTATTGCACAAGGTTTTTCGCCCTGTGAGTTTTTCAAATTGTTCTATTACATCTTGAGGAAAACCGTTAGGATAAGTGGGTAACGGTTCGGGAGATATTACACCTGCTATTTCCCAATGACCGATTGTAGTATCCTTACCCATAGAGCGCTCCGCCATACGAGCAAAACAACCAGACGGCGATTGAACGCCTCCACCTACGTTTTCTATGTTAAATAGACCAAGTTGTTTTAAATTAGGACAATCAAAATTTTCGTGATTACGAATAGAACCAAGCGTGTTACTGCCTTCGTCTTTCCATAATGTGGCATCGGGCAATTCGCCTATGCCCATACTGTCCATTACAATTATAAATGCTCTTTTTTTCATTATTTTATCTCTTCATTTTTTATATAAAAGCGCGAATAATCGACTTATAGCCCCCTTTTTAAGCAAGTTCTAAGGCTATTTCCATCATACGCGTAAACGATTGTTGACGTTCTTCGGCGGTAGTGTTTTCTTCGGGATAAATAAATGAATCGCTTACGGTACAAATACATAAAGCGTTTTTGCCTGCGCGTGCAGCATTACAATATAATGCTGCAGATTCCATTTCTACACCGAGAACGCCCATTTTTGCCCACTGCATACCGGAATTTGCGTCATCATAAAACATATCGGAAGAAAGAATATTGCCCACCTTAAAGTTTACGCCTGCTTTTTTGCATTGTTCTACGGCGCGGTTTAATAAGTCGTAGCTTGCGATCGGACAAAAAGTACCCGGCAAATTATATTGGCTTGCATAATTTCCGTTTGTGCATGCGCCCATAGCTAGAACGATATCGCGTGCGTGAAGATCTTTATCGAAACTACCGCAAGACCCTACTCTTATTATATTTTCGACGCCGTAAAAATTGAACAACTCGTAAGAATAAATACCTATTGACGGTTGCCCCATACCCGAAGCCATAACCGAAACTCTTTTACCTTTATAATATCCCGTGTAACCGTTTACTCCGCGGACGTTGTTAACGAGAACAGCGTTTTCGAGATATGTTTCGGCTATAAACTTAGCGCGTAACGGATCACCCGGCATTAAAACGGTTTTTGCAAAATCACCTAATTTTGCGGTTATATGAGGTGTTGGTACTGACATGATTATATACCTCCTAAA
>CAZPFZ010000146.1:0-4481 GCA_964585955.1 uncultured Acidiphilium sp. | reverse complement strand
ACTGCCCTCGCCATTTTTTAACGCAAGCACAGATTGTTTTATGGCGTTTTTTAACTGTTCGGGAAGCACAATAGGTTCTTCTTTTTCCGTACCGTTATCGCGTTTAAATTTTTCAGATTTTCTTTCTTCGGGGTGTTTTTCGGCAAAACATTCGCCGTAAATTTTATCAACCTCTTGTTGTAAAAAATCAATCTTAAAAACGCCTTCTATGCCTAAATATTTTTCCACTGCATATTTGGTAAAAGCGCATTTTACCAAAACTTCGGCATTATAAAAATCGTAAGGCAGCAAACAAAAATTCAAACAATCGCCCGTTGGAGAATATTCACGAATAAACTCGGCTGTATTTTTTTCCTCGGCGCGAATAAGTTCATCAAAATTTAAACCGAAATCGCCGTTTTCGCTTGCACCAAAAGATGTTTCATGCAGGACGGAAAGGGCATCTTTTAAAGATGAGCTTTCCGCCATGCGAAAAATTCTGTCTTTTCCGATAAGATTGTTTTCTTGTGATTTACAAACCGCAATAATATACGATATGTTAGGATATTTTTTATTCATTTTTACCAAATAAGTCAATAGCCGTTTCACCTGCATGCTTATCGGCATAATCAGCAACGATAGCTTTAAAGGTTAAATCGGTATCGCGTTTTTCGCCGACGATTAAAACGCCGCCGCTAAACTTGCCGTTTTTTTCCACTTTAAGTGCTTTTTGCTTGCAAACGTTTAGCTCTAAAAGACGTTCGGCAGCAAACGGAGCGTTTTCGGACAACACTATAACGTCGCCCTCTTCGGCATATTTTTCAATGTTTTTTTCAATAAACAAAAGGTATTTTTCAGCCGTGGTTTCGCAAAGTTTTTTTTCGGCAAGTTCATATACCTGAGAAACAATAGCCTGCTTTGCGGCAAGAATATTCTTTTTGCCGTCGAGCGCAGCAATTGTGCGCCTGCGATCGACGATCATTTCACCGTCGCGCACGGCTTCTTCTACCCTTTTGTTAATCATTTCGTCAGCTGCTCTTTTTTCCTCTTCAAGCATAAGCTCGGCATTTTTTTCGGCTTGCTCGATAGTCTTTTTGGAATAATCGTTAGCGTCGGAAATAATCTTTTCTAATATTGCTTGATTTTCGTTCATTTTAAGTAAAAACTTAGTTTAGATAGCACCCAAAAGCATAATGGTTATAACCAACGACAAAATTGCGTAAGTTTCTACCATTGCCGGGAAAAGCATCATTTTAACACCGGCGTTATCGTTTTTAGCGATTGCTAAAATACCGCTAACCGAAGTTGCGCCTTGCAAAATTGCAGATACGGCACCCACTATAGTCATAGGCAAAGTTGCGCCCAATAAAGCCCATCCTTGCTGTAACGTCATAGCGGCATCTATGCTGCCCAAGCCGATAATGGTAATAACGAAGCCGTAAATACCTTGCGTTGCGGGAAGAACTGCAAGAACGAACACCTTAGAGAACTTTTTATCGTCCTCGGCGATTACCGCAGCTGCCGCAGAACCGGCATTGTAAAGTCCGATCGCGCTGCCTATACCGCAAGCGATCATACAAAGTGCAAGACTCAAAACTGATACTATAAGTCCATTCATTATGGTTTTCCTCCATATTTTTTTCGTAAAAATTTGTTATAAATATCAACCTATAGGTCGATTATTAAGCATTTTTTGTTTGCCTTAAAAAAACAAATTAAGCCTTTTTTTCTTCTAAATACAAGTGGTCGAATTTCATACCGAAGGGGGTAAACAACGAACCGTCGCCTTCGTAAAAACGAGAGAAGAATTCTACATATTGCAATCTTGCATCGTGCACGAATGCACCGAGCAAGCCCATTGCAATGTTAAATGCGTGACCTGCCAACATTATTAATATACAAGCCAAACATCCACCTACTCCACCGGGACTTTGCATCATCGGCAACGCAAGTTGATTTGATACTATAGAAGCGATTTGTGCGCCCGAAAGCATTAAACCATACAATCTTGCGTAACTTAAAATATCCGACATATAGTTTATTAAACCATAAACAGCCGAAAAGCCTTTTGTAAATTTTCCCAAACCTTTACTGTGTCGGCCTGCGGTAATTGCTCCTATGGCAACCGAGGCAACCATCAATATGGCAGCAGGTTTTGTTATATCCGGCAAAATACCTGTAAGCCCGACAACCAAAAGAATTAGTCCGAGTAAGAACAAATCCCACACGATTCCGTCGCAAATACCATCCCATATCCTGCCATGCTGAAAATGTATCAACGCAGTAATAAACAAGCCTGCCATTATGTGAACAACGCCCATACCGAGACTTATAAGCAGTAACGAGGGAACGCTTATACCCGCAATAACCGACATATCGCTTATCGGATCGGGCAAAAAGGGTTTTTCTATCAAATGCATATTACGCATAAGCGGTATTCCCAAAAAGCTATCGAATGCAAGCCCGAACAGAACTGTGAATATTCCGCTGTAACACATAACCATTGCCAAACGCTTTAAGGCGTTATCGCGTTTTTGTTTTTTGGCAAATAGATATCCGCCAACTATCATTAAAATTCCGTATCCTACGTCGCCGTTGATAAACCCCATAAATATAGAGAAAAACAAGCCGAGCACAGCATTGGGATCGAATGACAAATATTTAGGCACCGAATATAAATTTGTTACAAACTCAAACTGCTTTGTAACTTTTTTATTTCGCATGAGGGTGGGCGCGTAATCGTTTTCGGTTAGCGGAACAAACTCCATACAAAAATAATCGGTGGTTTTTTCTATAGCCTCGCGTACCTGCGCTTCCCTTTCGGCGGGAACATACGCTTCGAGTACGAAAACGCTTTTCGTGTTTAAAAATCCATCCGCTCCGATCATTTTCTCCTTAACATAACGGTAATAATCGGAAAGAATTTTCATATCGCGCACTTTATCTGCGGCGTTTGCTATTTGCAGGCGAAGTTGCGCATCTTCTTGATTTAAATCGCGTATTTTATCGTTTAACGAGCAAATTATTTGTTCTGCTGTATTGTTTTCGCTATACGGGCAACACACAAACGCATTTGCAGCCAAAAGCTTTTCGGCGTACTCTTTTACACCCGTGTGATAAACAGCCGAAACCACCCTGCCTTTATTCCATTTTGCTTCGCAATAAAGGGCTATAAGGCGATTATCGGCATTTTCGCCGGCTAATTCGTTTACGAGTTTATTATAATTTTTTTCTTCTAACAAACCAAGCTTGCATTGTGTTTTTTCGGTTGCGTTAAACCGAGAGAAAGCCGCTTTAACACCAATGTAAGGCTGATATTCTGCAATCTTTGTATTTAATGCAATAATTTGCGCTTTAATATCGGCAAGTTTATCGCTATACGATACAATATTGCAAGCATATTCGTTAATGGCGTCGGCTGAAGACGCAATGTTCATAAAATAGTCGTATTCAACTGAAAAACCGTCCGCTTCCGGCAAAGTTTTTTTCATTTCTACAGCCATTTTTGAAACAGTGGTAATAGCGCGCTCTAACAAATCTTGTTTTGCGTTTATTTCGCTTTTATCCGAAAGCAAGCGCTCTCCGCCTTCAAAAAGGTTTTCCGTCTTTTTTAACTCAACGGCACCAGTTTTATGAAGAGCGGTAAGCAGTTTATCTTGCTCGCCGTTTATACCCGCAAGCTTTAACAGCCGCATTTCACAAATTGCCATTGATTATTCTCCCGTAAATTTTATCGGCGAGTTCGTTTACCGTTTGCTTTTTTTCACCCGTCGTTTTTTCGGCAAAAGCCAAACTTTCGGCAATGACGTTATTGTATTCGCTTTCTGCTTTTTTTGTGTATTCTTCTATAGTAGAAACGCGTTTTTCTTTTGCTTCGGTCAAAGCCCTTTCGGCAAGCTCTGCTTTAGACTTTTCGGCATTAGCAATAATTGCGGCAGCTTTTTCGTCCGCACTACTACGAATATTTTCCGCTTGTTTTTCGGCGGCAAGTATTTCGTTTAAAACATCCTCTATCATAACAGGCTCCCTTTGTATATAGTTAGACTCGCGTAAGTTAACCTAACACGAATAATCTCCATCTTAATTATTATACATAAACATTTTCGCAATGTCAACTTATTTCACATTTTTTCTGCTTTGAAAAAAGTATATTATTGATAAAAATTTATCTTTCCTGTTGAAAAATCTTTCATGCGTTAAAAAAACAACACTCTAACCGCATTTTTTATTGCGTTTTTTTACAAAAAGTGCAATAATATTATTGAGTTAATAGGTTTTTAAGCTGCAATTTTTTGTGGGTTTTGCCGCAAAATAGCCGATAATCAACCTATAGCCCGACTTTTTAAAAATGTTTGTTTAATCAAGGAGACTTTATATGAAACACATAACCCTTTATAACGGCGTAAAAATGCCACAGTTAGGTTACGGAGTCTATCAAATATCAAAAGAGGACTGCACGCGTTGCGTTTTGGACGCGCTATCCGTAGGATACAGACATATAG
>CAZPFZ010000145.1:0-4489 GCA_964585955.1 uncultured Acidiphilium sp. | reverse complement strand
AACGATATTTGCAAGGTTTGGATCGTAAACGTTTTTAAAACATAACAATTTATCTTTTTGTTCTAAAAGCAATCTTTTAACAACAAGCGCACAGCCTTCGGGAGATAAAATGCTTCTATCTTCCGAAAGGTACTTATGCATAAATCTGTTAAAAGAAAAAACGCGCGTGCCAAACGAGCCGCCACACCGTTTGGCAATGGCAAGCTCGATTGCAAGCGTGAATTTATCCTCGCAAAATATTATTCTTTTCTTTAACGGATCGCCAACGCATAAATCGGCTATTATTTGCGGCAGTTCGCAAACTGCCCCGCCTGTGTAAATTTTCATATAACCCCGTTTATTTTGTTGCGCGTAAATATTTTTACCGCATATTAAGCAATTTTATTTTTATGCTTTAATAGTAAAAAGTCGGTCTATAATACCGTTATTAAATATTTGCGCCCTTACAAACAATTAGGCATCAGAGAATTAAACCCCGTTAAGTTTTAACGCTGCAAAATTTACAAAATTGTAGTTAAACTCCCTTGTAATACGGCATGTAGGACGAAGGGCGCGATGTGTTTTATTTTTTAAAAAGTTATATCGAGCGAGATTTTGCCGTTTGATAAAGCTGCTGTTTTTACAGAAAAACCTGCCGAAGTTTTACTATACCATTTTAGTCCGCTAACAGTTGAACCAATTGTGTAAAGATCGGAATTGCTGCCATAATCACAATTGTTTATTATGCCGTTAGAACCGCTTGCCTGAACCAAAGCAATAAGCTGGTGAGAGGTAAGCGAGTTATCGCACTTATAAACATCCCATATAGAACCGCCGTCATTATAAATTTCTGTCAATGTTTTTAGCGTTGCGTCTACATGATAAACCCTTACGCCTTGGGTAGAGAACAAACCGCTGTAGCCTTTTTCAAATGCGTTGAGTCCATCGGGCGTGTAATAATCGATTACGAAAAATTCGGTAAATATGCTGCCATTCCAGTTTTTTGGAATTACAACGCAATCGCCGCTTTCACCAAAAGAAGCGAGCTCTAAAGAACAACTTTCGGTAACAATATAAGGATTAACCCAACCGAGCAACATTTTTGAAAATGCGTTAAAATCGCCTACGTTGGCATCCATCATATCGCCGCCGCCTATACCGCCGCTAACGCCGTTGGAATCGTCGTAATCGTAATAATCGGTTATACCGAGGATGTGTCCCGATTCGTGTATTATAGTTTCGGTATTAAGCGTAAGTTTTTTACCGCAAGCGGGCGTTTCAAATAAGAAATCGTAACCTAAAAACGTGTAGAAATCAGCTTCCACACCGTCGTAAGGTTCAACTTCTTCGGTGAAATACTCGTATGTATAAGCCCACCACAAGTCGCTATCTCCTTCATAATCGACAGGAGCGGTATAAACAAGATAAAGCGCGTCGATGTAGCCATCTTTATCGGAATCGTAATCGGCATAGTTTAAAGAAGAATCAAAATGTTTTAACGCAGCCGATATAATCTCGTAATCTATGCTTTCGTTTGATTTATACGCGTTTGAATAATAGGTCGATTTTTTACCCGTTTGATAAACCGAGGTAACTGTTCCGGAAATATTTAGTTTACCGTAAGAGGCTTTGCTGTAATACGAAGAAAGGCTTTCCCAACCGGTATCGGCGGATGTTCCGAAAAAAGCCTTTTCAAGGTTGCTTACCATATCTGTTTTTGCAGGATAATCGGTAAAGTCAACAGGAATAACAAGTGCCTTTGAATTGCCCTTGGAAGGCATTCCGCGCGTAAGCTCTTTTTCCTTAGCCTCGGTTGCGAGGGGTGTTTTATTGGTTAAATCAAGTTTATAGTTAGCCGCGGGTTTTTCGGCAACGGTTACGGTAACCGTTGTATTGAAGGTTGATAACACTATATTAAATGTGTAATCACCTTTTGTGTTGCCGTCGTAATTATCGCAAGTTACGGTAAGTTCATTCTTAGTTGCGGCAACAACTGCGTTTTCGTATATTTTGCTTACCGAAATCTTATTTAAAACTTCGTCAAACGATGTGCCTACGTATACGGTAATATTTGCACTATCTGCTTGAATACCTGTTAAAACAGAGGGCTTGCAGCTTAAAACAGAGCTTTCGGTTAATGCGATTTGATAACTATTGTGCATAGAAACTACAGCATCTGTAATGTTTATGCTTTCGCCGTTATCGAGATTTTTTAATACATTGTACCATTCGGCACGCTTGTCTGAAGAAAGATATTTTGAAATAAAGAGCGTGGAAGTGTTTTTTCCGTCCGATAAACTGTATGATACATCAACATTTTGTGCGCCCGTCCAATTGGACTCACCTATTGAAAGGTTATTTATTGAAACGTTCATTGATAAATAATCTTCCATTTGAGATAAAGATGTTAATACTTCGGGATCGGTAGGATAATCGCTATCCTTTACGGTAACGGTAATATTTTTTACTTCGGTAAGACCGCTATATATGTCCTTTTCGCCGCTAACCGATACATAATCGCCTACGCTTACGTTAGCTTGAGTTTTGCCGGCATAAACATAAACGCCGTTATAATAATCGCTTACGTAAAAGTTGTTCCCTACAATACCTACAACAACGCCTTCGAAAGAAACAGAGCTGCCCGTTGCAGCGGCATATACCGCGGCTATTTCACCCTCGGATATGGGTTTATCGGATACATCCGGCAATTCGATTGAAACTTGTTCATAAAGCGAAAATGTAAATTTATATACAGCTTCGTAATCGCCGTAGGTTTGGTCGTTTGCACTTGTTTTTATAGTAATACCGTTAACATAGCCGCCTTCTAAGCTAACCGAAATACTGCTAACGCTTTCGTATTCACCTTCTAATCCATCAACCAACAATTCAGCTGCTCTTGCAGAAGCCAAAGCCGGATCGTCACAAAAATACATACCATTTGCTATTTTTTTGAAATTTTCGGCTTTTAAGTTTTCGGGGGTAATAAATGTTATGTACGATGTGCCTACGTATACGGTAATATTTGCACTATCTGCTTGAATACCTGTTAAAACAGAGGGCTTGCAGCTTAAAACAGAGCTTTCGGTTAATGCGATTTGATAACTATTGTGCATAGAAACTACAGCATCTGTAATGTTTATGCTTTCGCCGTTATCGAGATTTTTTAATACATTGTACCATTCGGCACGCTTGTCTGAAGAAAGATATTTTGAAATAAAGAGCGTGGAAGTGTTTTTTCCGTCCGATAAACTGTATGATACATCAACATTTTGTGCGCCCGTCCAATTGGACTCACCTATTGAAAGGTTATTTATTGAAACGTTCATTGATAAATAATCTTCCATTTGAGATAAAGATGTTAATACTTCGGGATCGGTAGGATAATCGCTATCCTTTACGGTAACGGTAATATTTTTTACTTCGGTAAGACCGCTATATATGTCCTTTTCGCCGCTAACCGATACATAATCGCCTACGCTTACGTTAGCTTGAGTTTTGCCGGCATAAACATAAACGCCGTTATAATAATCGCTTACGTAAAAGTTGTTCCCTACAATACCTACAACAACGCCTTCGAAAGAAACAGAGCTGCCCGTTGCAGCGGCATATACCGCGGCTATTTCACCCTCGGATATGGGTTTATCGGATACATCCGGCAATTCGATTGAAACTTGTTCATAAAGCGAAAATGTAAATTTATATACAGCTTCGTAATCGCCGTAGGTTTGGTCGTTTGCACTTGTTTTTATAGTAATACCGTTAACATAGCCGCCTTCTAAGCTAACCGAAATACTGCTAACGCTTTCGTATTCACCTTCTAATCCATCAACCAACAATTCAGCTGCTCTTGCAGAAGCCAAAGCCGGATCGTCACAAAAATACATACCATTTGCTATTTTTTTGAAATTTTCGGCTTTTAAGTTTTCGGGGGTAATAAATGTTATGTACATTACGTAATATTCAAACAAATCGTCTGAACTGTCTATCGTTACGTAACTGCCCGATTCGTCGTTATAGTAAAACAAATCTTTTGAATCGTTTTTTGTATAATAATCGTAATATGTTTTACCGTCGTATTGCCTTTCGGATTTTAACGCGTCTCCGTCTACAAAAAACGTTCCGTCGTGGTCATATAATTCGGTGGTATCGAGATATTCAAATTTATAGCGGTAATTGCCATTAAATTTACCAAAAGCAAGCGAAAGCTCCTCATCTTGAATCTCCCCGCCGCCGACAGAATCACCGCCGGCCGAACCGCCGATAGAGCTATCGTCTACCGAGTCGCCACCTGCGGAAGTTGTTCCGCTGATATCGGACGAACCGCTACCGCTTGTGTTGCAACCTAAAGCAAAAATCATGCTTAAAACAAGGCTGACTATTAAAATGCCAATCAACTTTTTTTTCATACAAATTCCTCTTTCTTGCGCGGCATACACCTATGGGCAAACCTAAGAAACAATGCCTAAAGCATAAGCTGCGTAAAGTTTATATAATAGTTTAGCATTATTAT
>CAZPFZ010000144.1:0-4492 GCA_964585955.1 uncultured Acidiphilium sp. | reverse complement strand
ATTAATTTTAAATAATTTTAAGATCCTATATATTACAAGAGAGGTTTTTTACTAAAAATCCTGCAAAAAAGAACAAATTTGCATGCGCTACATTTAAACGAAACTATTTAAAACATATGGGGAAATATTCGAATATTTTTTGGCAAAAATAGTCCTTTTTCAATTTTATAAACATATTTTTTAAATAGTGAACCGCAAGGTTAAATATATTGAGAAAATTATGATTTTGGATAATATTTGCTTTAAGGCCAACAAATATTTTAACAACTATTTTAAAAAAGAAATAGGATTTTTGCCGCTATAAATAAAAGATTAGAGAAAAAAATTGAAAGAATTTTTAACAAACAGTATTTTTATAGTTAAGCCATCAATTTTTTCTTCTTTTGATGTAATAGAAATAAGTAACAACAAATATTTTAGGGGATAAAAATTTTTCTTTCCTCTATTTTTTAGTTTTTTTTAAAAAAGTGTTACCTAAATCATTACAAAATCAAAAAAATGTCATATTTTAGCCAAAAAACGTAGGCGCAACACTATAACGCAACAATTTAAAACGAACGAATAAATCCCCGTAAAAAAACATGCAAAAAAGCGGCTTTTCAGCCGCCTTTTTGTTTTTGTTATTTGAAATGTTATAAAAGTCAAAAACAAGTAGTTTTTTATCTTATTTATGTTTTTCAATTAAGTCAAGAATCATAATCAATCTATCCAAGTCGTCTCTTGTATAGTAATCGATATAAATTCTACCCTTTTTATCATTGCCGATAGCACTAACTTTTGTTCCAAAATCACGCTGCATACGAGAAACCATATCTTTAAGCTCAACACTCATTTGAGCTTGCATCTTTTCTCTTTTAGCTTTTTTTGAATCGACAGGCGGATTATAAAAATCCCTTACAGCTTGCTCGATATCTCTAACGGACATCTTTTCTTTTACAGCTTTTTCAGCTATTTTTTCTTGAACATCAACAGGTAAAGTTACAAGCGCTCTCGCGTGACCCGCAGAAAGTTTATTAACTTCAACCATTTTTATAACAGATTCGCAAAGCGTTAAAAGACGCAAAGTGTTTGCAATTGCAGAACGACTTTTTCCAATACGCGCCGAAAGCTCTTCCTGCGTCATATCGTAATCCTTCATAAGTTGTTGCATCGCTGCAGCTGCCTCAATTGGGTTTAAATCCTCTCTTTGTAGATTTTCGATTAAAGATATTTCCTTAATTTGACGTTCGTCATAATCCCTAATAATGGCAGGAATAGTGGTTTTACCGGCTAATTTACTCGCTCTATAACGTCTTTCGCCGGCAATAATCATATATTTATCGCCCGCGCGGTTAAGAACTATAGGCGTAATCACGCCATGAACCGAAATAGAATCAGATAATTCTCTTAATGCGCCCTCATCAAAAGCCTTACGCGGCTGGTTAGGATTAGCAAAAATTTTATCAAGTTCGATTTCATAAATTTGATTTGCCTGTTCGGCAGTCATTTTTGTTTCGTCAAAAGTATAACGGCTGTAATCCTCGTTTGTATTACCAAACAAAGCAGAAAGCCCCTTACCTAAACCTTTGTTAACCTTCATTTTATCCTCCGTTATTTATTATCTCGCGCTAAAAACTCGTCTGCAAGCGCAATATATGCTTTTGCGCCCGAAGACCTAGGGTCATGCAACATAACGGGCTTACCGTGGCTTGGAGCCTCCGAAACCCTTATATTCCTTGGTATAACAGTATTGAACATCCTTTTGCCGAAAAATTTATGAATTTCGGCAGCAATTTGCTTAGAAATCAAAGCGCGCCCATCATACATTGTAATAACAACACCTTCAATTTTTAAATTAGGATTAAGGTGCATGTTAACAAGCTTAACGCTATTCATCAACTGACTCAGCCCTTCCATAGCGTAATACTCGCTTTGAATGGGTATAATAACGCAATCGCTAGCCGAAAGCGCGTTAATAGTAAGCAATCCTAGCGAAGGAGGACAGTCAATCATCACGTAATCATAAATGAGTGAAGCACGATTAAGCGCCTCGCTTAATAATTTTTCGCGGTTTTTCATATAAACAAGCTCAACTTCAGCCCCGGCAAGGTCAATGCTTGACGGAAGCAAGTCAAGTCCCTCAACTTCCGTCTTGCAAATATTGTCGAGCAACGGTTTTTCTTCGATTAAAACAGAATAAACCGATTTATCCAACTCGTTTTTTAAAAAACCAAGCCCCGTTGTAGCGTTACCTTGCGGATCCATGTCTATTAAAAGAGTTTTTTTACCTCTTAAAGCCAATGCGGCAGCCATATTGACGCAAGTAGATGTTTTTCCTACTCCACCCTTCTGATTGGAAAAAGAAATTATCTTAGTCATAGCCTCCCCTTCATCCTTTGTTAGTTATTTTCGCCGTATTTATCAGCGCTACCATCATTCGAAACAGTTTGTTCACCAACGACCCTTTTATCGTTCATATGGAAGGGGTCAAGCCTTTCACTTTCGGCATTTTTGTCCATATAAGCCATAACTTCGTCAACCGAACAACCATCCATAAGCATTTGAACTTCATCAGAGTAAATAGTCTCTCTTTCAATCAGAATTCGAGCCATTCTATCAAGAACGTCTTTGTTTTCGGCAAGCATCTTCAAAGCCTTGTCGTGTCCGTCCTTAACAAGTGTTTCAACTTCTTCATCAATCAGCTTAGCCAAAGCCTCGCTGTATGCCGTACGCGTTTGATAATCGCGACCGACAAAAATTTGGTCATCGCTACCATAGTTAACAGGTCCGATTTTTTCGCTCATACCAAGCTCTGTAACCATAATTCTCGCCGTTTTTGAAGCTTGCTTGATGTCAGAGCTTGCTCCGGACGTATAATCCTTAATTATAAGCTCTTCAGCAGCCCTGCCGCCCATCGTCATAACAATATTATCAAGTAATTTATTCCTACTCATATATTGATTATCATTCTCGGGGCGAGTCAACGTGTATCCACCGGCATTTCCGCGCGGTATAATAGTTACTTCGTGTACCTCATCACAGTTAGGCAACAGTTTTGCGAGAATTGCATGCCCGGATTCGTGGTACGCAGTAATTCTCTTATCCGTTTCGGTTACAATGCGACTATTTTTCTTGGGGCCCATCATAACTTTTTCTATAGCTTCGTATAAATCTTCATTTGTAATAGCCATTCTTCCGGCACGCGCCGCCAAAATAGCCGACTCATTTAATAAGTTTGCAAGGTCAGCGCCTGAAAATCCTGCAGTCATTCGAGCCAAAACTTTAAAATTAACATTAGACGCAAGCGGTTTATTTCTTGAATGAACCTTTAAAATAGCTTCTCTGCCGCGCACGTCAGGCAAATGAATATAAACTTGCCTATCAAACCTACCGGGTCTCATAAGTGCGGGGTCAAGTATATCGGCGCGGTTGGTTGCAGCCATAATAATTATACCCTCGTTACTTTCAAAACCGTCCATTTGAACAAGTAATTGGTTAAGCGTCTGCTCTCTTTCGTCATTTCCGCCGCCAAGTCCGGCACCTCTTTGTCTTCCAACAGCGTCAATTTCATCAATAAACACTATGCAAGGCATGGCTTTTTTTGCCATATCAAACAAATCTCTTACCCTTGACGCACCAACGCCCACAAACATTTCAACAAAATCAGAACCACTTATTGAAAAGAACGGAACATTCGCCTCGCCCGCTACGGCTTTTGCAAAAAGCGTTTTACCTGTTCCCGGAGGGCCTACAAGTAATACCCCCTTAGGTATCTTTGCCCCTAAAGCCGAAAACTTTTTGGGATTCTTTAAAAATTCTACAACTTCTTGAAGCTCTTTCTTTTCTTCTTCAGCACCGGCAACATCTGAAAACTTTACTTTGATGTTTTGGTTTACCCTGGCTTTTGTTTTACCAAAATCCATCGCGCTCTTACTACCGCCCTGAGCCTGCCTCATAAATATAACAATAATAAGAATACCTATTCCTATTGTTAAAAGCGGCATTACCAGCGAAGACCAAATAGCTCCCGCATTGGGATCCGAATAATCTACAATATTACCGGAAACACTTGCAAATGCATCTAACTTTTCATCCTGCAAATCATTTCTTGCATAGCTTGTTTTAAAAATAGGAACACCTTGTGTTCCGTAGCCGACCAAGTTGTACGTATCTACAACAACCTTTGTGATTTTTATCGATTTACTCGATATTATAACAAAGTTTTCGTGTCTGCTCAAGATTTCGTACTTAGCTTTACTTGTACCACTGCCCAGCTCGATATATTCCTTTCCGTCTTCTTCAATAGGCTTAAATCCGGCATCAACGCTTATTACGCCCATTTGCTCGAAGAACACGCTTGTTTCAACCTTTTTAGCCGTATTTCCAAAGAAATACATAGCAACAAGCACCGCTAAAACAACAAATATTATCGTGTAAATCAAATATTTAGTTGATTTCTTCATATAACCTCCGTGTATTATTAAGAGAAAAACATTCAACAACTCATTTTTTC
>CAZPFZ010000143.1:0-4570 GCA_964585955.1 uncultured Acidiphilium sp. | reverse complement strand
GATTGCGACGGATTAACTAGTGTGGTAATCCCCGATAATGTAACATCGATTGGTGATCGTGCGTTTTATGATTGCGACGGATTAACTAGTGTGGTAATCCCCGATAATGTAACATCGATTGGTGATCGTGCGTTTTATGATTGCGACGGATTAACGAGTGTGGTAATAGGCAACAGTGTAACATCGATTGGTAAATATGCGTTTGATGCCTGCATCAGATTAACAAAGGTATATTACAACGGCACGGCTAACGATTGGAATGATATATCGATAGGTAGCGATAATTCATATTTAACAAACGCATCGCGTTATTATTACAGTAAAACTCAGCCGACGGATAGCGGTACCTATTGGCATTACGATTCAAACGGCAACGTTGTTGAATGGTAATTTAAAAGCTTTTAATAAAGCAATAAAACAATAAAGAACACAAAAAGCAGCTGCTAAATAAGCAGTTGTTTTTTTGTGCTTTAAAAGCAAAAAGTCGTCCTATAAGTTGATTATCTGCTTATTTTATAAAAGTTTTAAAAAATACCAAAATTAACTTGACATCGATTAGATAATATAGTATTATTTACTCAACAGTAAATAACTCTAAAGTAAATAACTGAGGTGTATAAATGTTTATAGGTAGGGAAAAAGAATTAGCCGAATTAAATAGGCGCTATTATAGCGGGCGCAAAGAGTTTGGCGTGATTTACGGTAGGAGAAGAATAGGAAAGTCTGCCTTAATTGCCCATTTTTTAAATGATAAAAACGCAATATTATTTCAAGCAAAAAAGGATAACGCGTATGGGAATTTGCGTTCGTTTTCATACGCTCTTCATAAAATTTTAAATTATCCAAAGCATTATGTGTTCGGCAACTGGGAGGAAGCCTTTGATGCTATATTGCAATATGCTAAAGGAGAGAGATTTGTTTTGGCAATTGATGAATACCCATATATAATCGAACAAGACGATAGTTTTCCGTCTATTTTGCAAGAGTTTGCCGATAGAGCAGGGGAAAACATATTCATTCTCATATCCGGTAGTGATGTATCGCTTTTAAAAAAGGAAATAAAAGATCATTCTTCGCCGTTATATAAGCGCAGGACTTTTGAAATGCCTATAACGCAAATGACTTACAACGAGGCGTTGAATTTTTTGTCCGATGTTGACGGAGCTGAGGAAAAATGCAATTACTTAGCAATAATGTCAACTTTCCCGTATTATCTTTCGGCTATAAATACAAAACTTTCCTTTGAGCAAAATGTTAAAAATTTACTTTTTAATCAATACGGAACGTTTTTTACCTTGCCCGATCAACTTTTGTCAAACTCAACAAAAGTGCAGGATGTTTACAATGCAATTTTAGTCGCAATAGCCCATAGAAGAAGAACCAACAAAGAAATAGCCGATTATATTCACGAAGAAGAGGCAAAAGTGGCAAAATATTTATTAACTTTGTTAGAAAGCGAGTTGGTTATAAAATGCGAAACCTTTATGGGTAACAAAAAAACTAATTACTACCAAATAGGCGATCCGTTATTAAAGTTTTGGTATGCTTTTATATTTGAAAATCAAGAAAGAATAAAAATTGATGGGAATATGGTCTACCAAGAAGAAAAAAATCAAATTCAGCAGTTTATTTGTCGCGAATTTGAAGAAGTGTGCCGTTTGTATGTTAAACAGCTTAATGCGGACGGAATGTTATCAGATGTATTCCCTAAGCCGCAGGTTTATCGTGTGGAAAAATCAAAACTCGGTAGGTCTATAGAACTTGACGGCTTAGCGCTTTCAAATAATACGTTATTGATTATAGAATGTAAATATCGCGCTGTTCCCTTTGATATGGAGATGTTGGAACATTTGCAAGAAAGCGTTTCGGTTTTTGCCGAAAAATATCAAAGAAAATATTATATATTTTCTAAATCGGGTTTTACAAACGAAGTAAAACAATTAGAAAACGAAAATTTACGTTTAATTGATTTTAATAATTTGATTAAAGGCAAGCAATAAATATTTAATAAAAAAAATCACCCCGCGCGATTAAAACTCAAACGGGGTTTTTGTTTGTTGTGTTTTAAAAGCAAAAAGTCGTCCTATAAGTTGATTATTAAAGCATTTTGCTAATAATTTGTCACTTTTTCAATCGGGGTAATTCTTCATAAGCAGGTATAATACAGCGCGGCTTAGGATGACGGAAAACGCACATGATTTGTCGTTCTAACACTTGGCGGAAGAATCTCGCGGAAGCGAAAACTACGGCTAAATCACTCACCAAACAACACTAAACACTCTCGCGCTATTCACTGTGCGGCAAAGCACAATAATCAAAGAAATTACTGTGTATAATTATACAAGTAAAGGATGCATATAAGACAAACTAATTATTAAATGCCTTTTAATCCGCGGTAAAAAAAATATAAACTTTTTTTAAAAAACCTATTGACAAATTTTAAATATGTGGTATAATGCAATTACGTTAACGTTAACGTTAACGCAAAAAACACAAAGATATTAGGCAAACGGTGTTCAAAATGATTATTACAGATATTACAGGGATAGGCGATCCTTTTATAATCAACGTTAACGGCAAGTATTATATGTATGCAACATCCGCAAAGGACGGGTTTATGTATTTTACATCTGAAAATTTAACCGATTGGACTTGCGGAGGTTACTGTTATAAAGCCGCCGCTTGGACTGAAAACGATTATTGGGCGCCTGAGGTTTGTTTTAACGACGGAAAATACTACATGTTTTACACCGCGCGCGCAAAGGCAATGCATAGTTTAAGAATAGGTCTTGCCGTTTCTGAAAAACCCGAAGGTCCTTTTATCGATGCTCAAGACGGACCTCTTTTCGATTTTGGTTACGCCGCTATAGACGCAAGTTGTTTTACCGATGACGATGGGCAAAGTTACCTTTATTATTCACGCGATTGCAGCGAAAATATTATTAACGGCGTACATACAAGCGAAATATATTGCGTAAAATTTTCATATAACCAATTAAAAACGATAGGTGAGCCCATAAAGCTTACCACGCCGGACGATTTGTGGGAAACCACACACGATGAAAAATGGCGTTGGAACGAAGGCGCTGCCGTAATCAAGCGCAATGGCGTGTATTATTTGAATTATTCGGTAAACTGTTTTGATTCACGCGCTTATTCGGTTGGTTGTGCAACAAGCAATAATCCATTAGGACCTTTTAAAAAATACAGTGATAACCCCATTTTAAAATATCGTGAGGGCGAATTTTCCGGTCCCGGTCACAATTGTTTCTTTTTAGGTAACGATGGGCAGCTGTATACGGCTTTTCATATTCATACTAATTACGATAAGCCGAGCGGTGACCGTAGGGCATGTATTGCAAAAGTTAAATTTACCGATGAGGGAAAATTAACAATAGAAATATAACAACTACCTTATTATTATTGAAGCAAATATAACTAACTTTTAAACGGTTTTTACCATATTTTTAAAGTAACGGCGGTGCATCGAACAATGGCAAACAAAACAAGAGTGACTATTAAAGATGTTGCAAAGGCGGCAAATGTTACGCCGCAAACGGTGTCGCGCGCATTAAGAGACGCTCACGATATATCAAGCGAAACAAAAGAACGAATTTTAAATATAGCATCTCGGTTAAATTATGTAAAAAATTCCACGGCAAGCGCGTTAAGGCGCGGTTCTACCAGAATTATAGCCGTAATATACGATAACTTACGCAACGTATACTTCTCTATTATGGCGGATTATATTCAGTATTGTTTAAAAGAACGCGGCTATTCTATGCTTACCGTTTCAATACGAAAATCGCATTTGGATGAAGAATTGTATATGACGGCGGTTTCGCATAACGTAGACGGAATAATCAGCTTTATAGAACCAAAGAGCGAAATATCTTCGCTCATCAACAAGTATAACGTGCCGGTATTGTTATTCGGGCGTCGCACCGAGGTTGCGGACGTGTATTGTGTTCACACCGACGATGAAAAAGGCGGTGAGTTAGCGGCAAAAAGGCTTATAGCGGACGGGTGCAAAAGATTTTTATGTATGTTCGAAGTTCTTTCGCTAACATGCGCTTACGACCGTTATTTAGGATTTGTAAAAACATTAAAAAACAGCGGTATAAACGAGCCCGATTTATTTATTGTTTCAGGTTTACCCGAAGAGGAAATCGAAAAAAAGTTAATCCGGCTTGCAAACGATGGCAATTATCCTGACGGTATATTTTGTTTTAACGATATGCTTGCCTTAGAAATCTTATTTTATATAGAAAAAAACAATCTCCCCGACGTAAAAATAGTGGGATTCGATAATATTCAAGAAGAAATAAAAATTCCGCGCAGGCTTACCACTGTGGGAACAGATAAACTCTCGCTTTGCCAGCAAGCCGTCGATATTATTATTGATCGTACCGAAAACGATGATCCTTTATCGTATAACGGCAAAGCCGATGTGTTTTTAGCCGATGGCGTTACGGCGTAAAGTAAAAAGCTTAAACTGTACGATAATCGACCTATAGCCTTGTGTTTTTAAAAATAAAAGAATTAATAAAACAGCAGTAAATAATAAAGT
>CAZPFZ010000142.1:0-4591 GCA_964585955.1 uncultured Acidiphilium sp. | reverse complement strand
ATATAATAATACCAAAGAATGTGTATAGGTATAGGTGCGCTAATAAAAAACCTTACATATAAACTCAGCGAGGTGGACTATGAAGTTCTGGTTGAACAGTGATGGTAAAGCAGTCGGCGGGAAAATCTATTTTGCCGTTGTCGAAGAGGAAATGGTTGATAAAAACGGTGTGCCCGTTGCAATCGAAAAGCCTGCTCAACAAACTCAGCCTGTTTCGGTTACCGCTCCCGAACAAACACAAACTGAACAAATCGTTCAAGAGCCGCAGTGCGAAGTCGTTGCGGTTGCTCCCGTTCAGCCTGTTTACGACGAGCGTTTAGATGAACTTGCTCAGCGTGTTGCCGAATTAAGCGGTAGGGTAGAAACTATTATAGATATTATTTCCCAGCCCGAAGAAGAAAAACAACCTGCACCTGTTGTGGTTAACGTAACACTTCCCACCGGCGTTGTTGTTCAAGCTCAGCCCGAAGGCGAACAACCCGAAGAAGAAAAGCAACCCGAGGTAATTGCCGAAGAGCCAGTTGAAGAGCAAGAAGAAGTTGTTATAGAGCAGCAGCCCGAAGAAGTTGCCGCAACCCAAGAACCCGAAGTAATAGTTGAAGAACAGCAGCCTGTTGTAATAATTCAAGATGAACAACAAGAGGTTGAAGTTACCGACGAAGTATTAACTGAAGACCTTGTGGTTTCCGCCGTCGATTTAGACGCCGCCGCTTTGGTTGCTCAAGATGTACCCGCTAAAAAAGATTACGTAAGAAGTCCTACATTTGCTGAAAAAATGATGGTTGCTTCCGAAATTATTCAAGATAGATACGACGAATTAAAGAACTACGCTTTACGTTACAGAAAACTTAAAGCAAGAATTTCTAAAAAGTTTGATAGTATTAACCAAGGAAGATTCCACTTTGTAAAATTATCCGTTGCCGGTAAAACGTTAAAGCTTTACCTTAACATGGATATCAACACGGTAGATCCCAAATTCCGTTGCCACGATATGTCCGATAAAAAGACGTATGTTACCGTACCGGTACTTCTCCGTATTAAATCGGGTAGAGCTATGAAATATGCAAAGATTCTTATAGATCAATGCGCAGAACAACACGGAATGCTTGAAAGAAGAAAACCGTTTGTAGTCGATTCCATGGCTTTGGTTGAAGAAGCTTTAAGAAGCAAAAACGATAACGACGCTATTGAAGAAGATAACGACGTTGCCGAAGAAATCGCAACGACAGAGAATTAAAGTACATACCTATGTTAATTAGGCGGAACATTCCTCCTAATTAAGCGATAAGCTTACTAAAGATAAATCAATAAAAAACTAAAGATAACACAAACGAATTCTTTTCTGTCGAAAGGAATTCGTTTTGTCGTTAAATACGTGGTTAAAATTTACCGTAATTTGTTAAGCCGTTATTCTGCGCGGTATTGTTTTTTAGCCGCTTTAAAATTCGCTTAAACGGCAAGCAATTTTAGCGGTTTGCAAAAAGCTGTTAGGTTGTTTTGTTATAATGCGCTTTTTTAATCTTGGTTTAAATTATTTTTAAGGAACTTATATATGAAAATTGCCGGATTGCAAAAATTAACTTTACTCGATTACCCCGGATATACCGCATGCACTGTTTTTACCGGCGGTTGCAATTTTAAATGTCCGTTTTGCCACAACTCTCAACTTATTGCCGGCGGAACGGCACAGTACTCTGCCGTAGATATTATAGAATTTTTAAAATCAAGACGCGGCAAGCTGGACGGAATTTGTATAACCGGCGGAGAACCTTTACTGCAAAACGGACTTGAAGATTTTTTGCGCGAAATTCGTAAAGAAGGTTTTTTAATTAAGATAGATACCAACGGCAGTTTTTTTGAAAGATTGCAAAAAATAATCGAACAAGGTTTGTGCGATTATGTTGCTATGGATATAAAAAATATTCCTGACAAATATCAATTGTCGGCGGGGTGTGCTGTCGACGTAGAAAATGTAAAAAAGAGCGTACAGTTGCTTATAAATTCAAACATTGCTTATGAATTTAGAACAACAGTGGTAAAAGAGCTTAATGCCAAAGAGGATTTTAAATACATTGCCGAATGGATAGCGGGTGCCAACCAATATTTTTTACAAAAGTATAAATATTCTGCCAATGTGCCGAATGCTAATTTTACTGCTTATTCAGATGATGAAATGCGCGAAATATGCGAGCTGTTGCATAGTTATGGGTTAAAAGCGGCAAAACTGCGCGGCATAGATTAAAAAATTAAATGCTTTTTTATAAATTCAAAAAAGGGGAGTTATAAATGAAAGAAAATAAACGGGTTGCTGTATTTATAGACGCCGAAAACATCTCGGCAAAATACGCTTCACGCCTTATAGAAGAAGCCGCAAACTATGGCGATGTAATAGTACGCCGTGTTTTTGCCGATTGGTCCAGTCCAAATGTCCAAGCGTGGAAAGAGGTCGTTTCACTGCATTCGTTAATAGCCGAACAGCAGTTTTCGGCCGTAAAGGGAAAAAACTCGGGTGATATTTCGCTTATAATAAATGCGATGATAGTTCTTTTTGAAAAAGATATAGATGTTTTTTGCCTTGCTTCGTCCGATAGTGATTTTACTCGCCTTGTTCAAGAACTACGCGAGCGTGAAAAAACCGTTGTGGGCTTTGGTTTAAAACAAACAGCGCAAGCTTTTGTTAATGCTTTTTCGGAGTTTATTTACCTTGATAGTTCCGCCGAAAAAGAAAAATGCGTCGAAAAGCGCATAGAAAGCAAAACCGGCGAATTGCTTGACGAAAGCAGAAGGTTTGCTTTGAAAGAAATTATAGATAAACTAATAGAAGAGGATGGTTGGGCGCTATATGCGCGAATCGGCATGGAAATGAAAAACAAGTTTGCCGATTTTGTTCCTAAAAACTATAATTGCCGCTCTATGAAAGAGCTTATAGGTAAGGTAATCGGCAGCATAGGAAATTACGAAATAAAAACAGGTAAAGATGGCACAACCATGTTTTTGCTTCCTGCGTCCGAACGCGATAAAACAAAAGCGAGCGCGCAAAACCGCTACTCGGTAGACGAAGGTTATCTTGAAAGAGAAAAAAGTGCATATAAACTAAGCGGCTCAACAAAAAGCAAAAAAGCCGCTTCGTCAAAAAACGGCGGCAAACAAAAAACAAGTGAAAAGCGCACAAGTACAAAAAAGAACAAGAAAAGCATTTAAAACAAGGTAAAAGGCATGGATATTTGGGAAGAAATGTATAATAAAGCGGCGGCTTTATATAATCCGTCCGATCTATCACCGTTTTTTTGGGCACACCATGTGGTTTGCGCAATGCAAAACGACCAAGACGAAATTTTTACGGGCTTTGCCATCGAAGGCGCAAGCGGAGTGCTTAATTTGTGTGCTGAACGCGTAGCCGCGCTCAACATGATTTGCAACGGTCACAGTAAAATAATAAAAAAACTTATAGTTTTTCGCGATAAACCGCCCTATAAAGGTGGAACGTTTTTGCCGTGCGGTGCCTGCCGCGAGTTTTTTATGCAACTCGCCGATGAAAATGCCGATATGCAAATTATGACAGATTATGATTCGCGCGAAACTATAACGTTAAAAGAAATATTCCCGTTATGGTGGGGACAAGAACGTTACGACAAACAAAAATAATTTTTCGCGAGGCAATTATGCTTGAATACAAATACGATAGGCATGCCTACACAAATTAATTGACGGTAAAGAGTTGGATAAAAACGCAATAAAACAGCATTTTAACGATTGTTTTAAAGGTGACTGTTTGTTGGTTGCGGGATATAGCGAAATGATTAAAATTCATTATCGCACAAACGAACCGTGAAGGGTTTTGGGATATTGCTCAACTCTCGGTGAAATTTACTATATAGTAATCGAAGATATGCAACGCCAAGCGGATGGTTTACCGAGCTAACAAAAAAACACATAAAATGCAAAATTGTTGTTATATTAAGGCATTCGAGTGCATTGTGTGCAATAAGGTAGAAGCAAAGTCGGTTTAAGCTGTTTTGCGCGCGGCAAAAAGCGCCAAGTTACTTGATTTTTTTCGATAAAGCGTTGTGCTTGTTTATAAATTTTATCATATCGCGAGAAAGGTCTTTATTTTTTTCGGCGGCAAGATTTTTTCCACTTTTTAAATCAATTGTGGTTTTTAAAGGTTTAACCTGAGTTTTTGGTGAGCTTATTTGGCTTTTGGTATATTCTGCAGTGGCAAATGGGTTATAACTTTTCATAACGCTTTCGGTGTTTTTCTCAAAAAGGTTATGCTCGTCGGTTTGTTGCAAGGGGGGATCGGCTGTTTGACTGAAGGAATTTTGTTCATCGGTCAAACTGTCTTGCTTTTTTTCTGTCAATTTGTTTATAAATTCCAATATGCTTGTTTTTTCCATAAAACTCTCCCTAAAACAAGTTATAATGCAAGTCAAACCAAACGGTATAAAAGGTTACAAAGTTGCGGTAATTTTTTTATTGGTTTAAAAAAACGGGTAGGTCAATGTTGATTTTGTGTTTGTTTTTAAGCGCTAACCTATTTTTTGCTTAAAATATAGTCAAAATAAAAAAGTTTTTATAAACTTATTTTAAT
>CAZPFZ010000141.1:0-4625 GCA_964585955.1 uncultured Acidiphilium sp. | reverse complement strand
GGGTTATTATGTTGTTATCTAATATAGGATTTTTTTATTTACAAAGGAGGTGTGAGCATTAAGCGTTCAAAATTAATTTTCATTATTGCGATATTGTTACTTACTGTTTTAGCAACAAGTTGTACTTTTGTATTTAAGAAAACATATTATAAAGTTGAATTCTATGTTCAAGATGAACTAGTAAGTACGCAATCAGTTTTAATGAATAGAGCCGCAACCGCTCCAGAAGATCCGATAGTTGAAGGCTATATCTTTATGGGCTGGGATCAAGAATTTAAATATGTAACTAAAAGTATGCAAATTCATGCGATTTTAGTTAAAGAACACTTAACAGATTTAGAAAAATTAGATCGAGACTTAAGTGCTTTAAAACAAAAATTAGATAAGAAAACATTAAAAAATATTAACAATTTGCCAATAATAGGAGAAAACTATCAATCAACTATTAGTTGGGTATCACCAACAACAAATGTTACTATTGATAATGAAGGAAATCTAAAAGTCACTGAAGAAGAAAGAAATACAAAAATATATGTTATCTTATCACTAAACGATTCAGTTATATACTATGAATTTGTTTTTAAATAAAGAAAGGAATCAATATGAAAAAAATTAAATTATTATTACCTAGTTTGGTGTTAATACTATTTTTAAGTTTTTCGTTTTTAATTAAACCATCAGTAAAGGCAGCAGAAACACTTACTGATCAACAATTAGTAGACCGTTCACTTAACAATATAAATATCCGTACAGAAGCTATTGCAAGCTTCCCTGTAACATACAAGAGCGGCATTGGCGCAACAATTACTTGGGAATCAAGTGACAATACAGTTATTGATGCGACAAAAGTTGCAGAAACAAATGGTTGGATTATCGTTCATCGTGATGCGGATGAAGAAAAATCAGCAACATTAACTGTTACTGTAACATTAAATGAAGCATCAGCTACAAAACAACAAGAAGTTACAGTTCCAGCAGGAACAACAATTACTAATACTTATAATGTAACTTATAATTTTGGAACATTAGCAGATGTTACAAATACTAATCCTACAACTCATAAAGCAGGCGATTACAAATTATTAGAAGATGCATCAAAAGAAGGATATACTTTTGAAGGATGGTATAGTGATGCAGCTTATTCAGATGAAATGAATTGCTTACCTGTAGGTATGTATAAAGATGTTACTGTATACGGTAAATTTGAAAAAATAAAAACTTCAGTTGAAGTTCCAACTGTAGATGCTATATATGAATTTACATATGATGGAACTGAACATAAAGTAAATATTACTGCTGATGAAAAAGTCGAAGTAACATATAGTGATAATAATACATTAACTAATGTTGGGCAAGAAACAGTAACAGTAACATTTGCTGTAAAAGATGAATATAAAGATGATTTCGCACTAGCAGGTGAAACATCACAAACAACAACATTAAAAGTAAACAAAAGAGCAATAACTGTAAAAGCAGATGATGTTACTGCTATTTATGGTGAAGATGAAAAAGAATTAACATATAAAGTTACTGAAGGAACTATTATAGATACTGATACTTTAACATTTACCGCAACAAAAGCAGAAGGTGTAAATGTAAGCAACTATGATATTACTTTAGTTGCAGATGATGAATATACAAACTATGATATCACATTAGATAAAGGAACATATACAATTAACAAAGCAACATTAACTGTTACACCAAGTGCACTTACAATTAGTAAAGGTGCTGATTTACCAACAACTGTTAAGAAAACAATCGATGGATTTAAATATGAAGATACAGAAGCAATTTTAACTGGAACACTTGTATATGATTTTACAGGAGTAAATAATAATGCATCTGGAACATATAACTTTACAGTAAAAGGTTATAATGAATTAGAAAACTACACAATTGTTTACAATCAAGCAACAATTGTCGTAACAGATTCAACAGTAGAAATTACTATTGCAGATGAAGATTTAACAACAACATATAATGGAAAAACACAAACTATTGATAAATCAAAAGTAAGTTTCAAAGATAATGGATCACCAGTTGTAATTTCTAACTTTACAATGACTTATACATTAAACGGTGAAACTGTGGAAAATCCTAAAAATGTTGGAACATATGTAGTAACTGTTAACTTTACTGACCCAGTTCATGGAACAGGTTCTACTACATTTGATTACGTAATCAATAAAAAAGATGTAACTATTACATTAAATGAACAAACACATACATACGATGGTAATGCATTTACATTAGCACAAGATGCATATACTATTAATGGATTAGTAGAAGAAGATACAATCGAAGGAATAGTAATTAGATTCACAACAGATACAAATGCAGTAGATGCAAATACTTATCCTATTACAGCTGATTTTACAGAAAATGCAAACTATAACGTATCAGTAGTTGATAGCAACTTAGTAATTAAAAAAGCAACTGCAGTTATTACAGCTGATGATATTACTGCAACATATGATGGAACAATAAAATCAGTTACTGCAACATTAAATCATGAAGAAGCAGAATTAGTTTATACAGATAATTCATTTACAAATGTTAAATATGATGCTGAAAATAACGTTACATTCTATGAAGTAACAATTACAGCAGCAGAAACTACAAACTACACTGCAGCTGAAAAAACAGTAAAAGTAACAATCAATCCTGTTGAACTTACTGTTACAATTGATAATCAAACAGCAGTTTATAGTGGTACAGAACCTGTAGTTGATCAAACAAAATATTCAGTTACAGAAGGTGCAAAAGTTGGTACAGATGATTTAGGTATTACTTTAGCTAAAGCAGAAGGTGTAAATGTTAATACCGATGGTTATGCAATCACAGGTATTTCATCAAATGGAAATTATAAAGTAGAATTCGTAAATGGTAATTATTCAATCACAAAAGCTCCATTAACATTGGTAATTGATGACAAAACTATTGAAAAGAATACTGATTTCCCTGAATACACATATACCTTTAGTGGATTTGTTAATGGTGAAACAATAAATACTATTAGTGAATTATTTATTGTTGATTTTAGAGTTTTAGATGATAATGATGTGGCTGTTACTACTACAGAAACTGTAGGAACATATAACATTGTTGCAACTGAAGATGATTATATTTTAGACGAATGTAATTATGAAATAACAAAAGTTACTAAAGGTAAATTAACAATTGTTAAATCTGAATCTGAAAAAGTTACTGAAGATGCAACAGAAATTAATAATAATTATGATGATGTTAATACTGTTAATAAAATGTTCCTTCCAACATTAGTAACTACTGCAACTAATAATTCAACAATTAAATGGAATTCAGATACAGTTGGTGTTTCTATAGATTCAACTGGAAAATTTGTAATTGACGATGACATTGTTACTGGTGATACTATTACTGTTATTTTAACTGCTGAATGTACAATTTCTGATGCTGTTGCATATAGTAAAGGAATCAAATTTATTATTGGATTAACTAAAGGATTAATAGCAGAAAATCCATATAGTGTTGCAGAAGCAATAGCTGATGTAAATAAATTAACTAATAAATCATTTAGTAGTGATAAAGTATATGTTAGCGGTATAATTAAAACTATTACTTATTCAACAGATTATAAAAATTATGAAATAATAATTACCGATACAAATGATTCTGCAAAAGAATTTACATTATATAGAACGTCATTTGATGAAAGTCTTGATGTAGATTCTGCTGTAGAAGGTGCAACAATTCTTGCCTATGGATACTTACAAAATTATAATGGTAAGCCAGAATTAAGTGGAGATGATGAAATAGGTCGACCTATTGTTACATCTATTACATTAACTAATGATGTTAAATTATCAGCAGTAAAAACTCAAGTTGAAACTGAACTTGATAAATACACTTCATTAACAACTGCTCCTACTGATAAACTTATCGTAAATGCGAAATATGGTTCAATAGTAACTTATACATCTAGTAATTCATCAATTTTAAGTATTGGTGAAGATGGTACAATTACTATTAATCCTTCAGAAGAAAGTGATACAATTATAACAGTTACTTATACAATCGCATTAGATGATTCATCTGTAAATGGTACAAAAGAAATCACTGTAAAGAAATCTGGTACGCAAGAACCTACGACAAAATCAATAACAATTAGTTCTTTAGGATGGAGTAATGCAACTCAATATAAATCTCTTGAAATAGATAAAAATATTTCTGTTTCTTTAACAGGTGGTAATAATACTGGTAAATATTATACTAGTGGATCTAATTGGAGAATTTATGAAAATGAAAGTCCAACAATCGAATTTAAAGCAGCAGAAGGATATAAAATTATTAAAATTAAAATTGCATATAATGTTAGCGATACTGGAATTTTAACTTCAGCTGATAAATCAACAAATTATGCAAGTAACACTGATATCTCGGTTAACGCAAGCACAATTACTTTTACAGTTGGCAATACAGGTACAAAAACAAATGGTCAAGTAAGAATTACTTCTATTGAAGTGACATACGTAGCCGAATAATTAAATTTTAAGAATTTAGATTCATAATTATTAAAGCATATCTCTATCATATAAATTGGTAAAGATATGCTTTTTAATAAAAAATAAATTATTATATAA